>JAPWVB010000005.1 GCA_028275205.1 Candidatus Acetothermia bacterium | reverse complement strand
TAGAAGCCCTATGAAAACGATCCTCATTACAGGCGCCAACGGGGAGATCGGCCACGGCCTCATCTCACGCTTAGCCGAACACAGCGACGTGCGCATCATCGCCCTCGATCTTCAAGAACTCGACGAGGCTCTCAAGCCCAAAGTCTACCGCGCCGTCGCCGGAGACATCTTAGATACGGCACTGTTGGAGAGCCTCTCAGCGACGTATAACTTCGACACGATCTATCACTTGGCCGCGTTGCTCTCGACCAAAGCTGAGCGCCAGCCCGTCCTGGCCCACAAGGTCAACGTGGACGGCACGCTCAATCTCCTAGAGATGGCCGTGGGGCAGTCGCGCCTCCAAGGGCGCGAGATCAAATTCTTATATCCCAGCTCGATCGCGGTCTACGGGCTCCCCGACCTAGAGACCAAAGCGCGCGCCGGGAAAGTCAAGGAGCACGAATGGCTCACCCCGCGCACCATGTACGGCATCAACAAGCTCTATTGCGAGCAATTGGGGATCTATTATGCTCAGTATTACCGTCAGCTCGACGCGGACTCCCCGCGTGGGCATATTGACTTTCGATGTCTGCGCTTCCCCGGGCTCATCAGCGCCGTGACGGTGCCGACGGGCGGCACGAGCGACTACGCCCCGGAGATGCTCCACGCGGCAGCTCAAGGGAAGCCCTATCAGTGTTTTGTCCGCGAGGACACGCGCATCCCGTTCATGGCTATGCCCGATGCTATTGAAGCGCTCTTACAGCTCGAGGCCGCGCCGCGCCACAAGCTCACGCGCTTTGTGTATAACGTCACGGCGTTCAATCCTTCGGCGGGAGAGATCTTCGAGCTGGTGCGGCGGGCCTTCCCCACGGCTCACGTGACGTTTGTGCCAGATCTCAAGCGCCAGAGGATCGTAGACAGCTGGCCCGCCGATGTGGACGACTCCGCGGCGCAGCGCGACTGGGGCTGGCAGCCCACGTATGATCTGCATCGTGCGTTTGCGGAATACCTTGTGCCAGGGGTCTTGCAACGCTATAATCGAAAATTATGATTGCTCTCATCACCGGTAGCTCCAGCGGCATTGGTCTAGCAACTTCGCTCTATCTGGCCCGGCGGGGCTACACCGTCTGGGCTACGATGCGCAATCTAGAAAAAGCTGACGAATTGCGCAAGATCATCGAATCCGAAAGACTCCCCATCGAGCTCGCGCAGCTCGACGTCTGCGATGATAGCTCTGTGAAGGAAGCTGTTGCGCAGATCCTGCAGAAGAGCGGGCGCATTGACGTTTTGGTCAACAACGCGGGCTACGGGCTGCGCGGCGCTATCGAAGAAGTCTTTCTCGACGAATGGAAGCGACAGTTCGAGACGAACTTCTACGGGGTCATTCGCGTGACCCAAGCGGTGCTCCCCCAGATGCGCGCGCAGCGAGCGGGCGCGATCGTCAATATCAGCTCGGTCTTGGGGAGAATGGCCATCCCCTTCTCTGGACCGTACACCGCGAGCAAGTTCGCGCTCGAAGGGCTGACGGAGACGCTGCGCTACGAGCTTGTCCCCTGGAACATCAAAGTCGTGCTGATCGAGCCGGGCTTTATAGCCACAAATTTTCAGCAGAACGCGCAGCTCGCCCAAGCTGCCCAAAGCCAAGACTCTCCGTATGCGCTCTTCAAACAAGCCAGCGGGCGGCGCGTGCAGAGAAATATCTATCGCGCAGCTCCCCCGGAGCGCGTCGCCGAGACGATCTATCGCGCGATCACGCACCCACGCCCAAAGCTGCGCTATGCCGTGGGGCGCGACGCACGGCTCGTCTTGCCGTTGCGGAGATTCCTCCCCGAAGGGCTCTTCGAACGGATCCTCAAAAGACAGCTAGGTCTATAAGAACTTTCGGCCAAGTTGCAAAGCCCCCAGCGATGCCTTATCCTTGGCCTGACCATGACTCTTCAAGGACGAGTAGCCCTTGTGACTGGCTCCAGTCGCGGGATCGGGCGCGCTATCGCATTAGAGCTTGGGCGGCGCGGCGCTGATGTCATTATCAATCATCGGCGCAACAGCACTCGCGCCCAAGCCCAAGCCGTCGCCGAGGAGCTCTCTCAGCTTGGACGGCGCACGCTCGTGCTCAAGGCGGACGTCGCCGACCCCCAAGATGTCGCCCAGATGTTCTCTATAATTCAGAGTGAGTTTGGGAAGCTCGATATCTTGGTGAACAACGCGGCGTCCGCGGTCTTCCGCCCCTTGATACAGCTTGAGGAGAAGCACTGGGAGCACGTCTGGGACGTCAATCTGAGAGCGATCAATCTCTGCATCAAGCACGCCGTCCCCTTGATGTCCCGTGGGGCTATTGTCAATATCACGAGCTTGGGGAGCATCAGATATCTTCCCAACTATGGGGCGCTAGGGGCGGCCAAAGCGGCGATCGAGTCCCTCACGCGCAGCTACGCCGTCGAGCTCGCCCCAGCGATCACCGTGAACGCGGTCTGCGGGGGGCTGGTGGACGAGACGGGCTTCAGCTCGATGATCCCCCAAGACGAAAAAGAGCGCATCGCCCAACTGACCCCGGCGGGCCGGCTGGTCAAACCCGAAGATATCGCGAAAGTCGTGGCATTCTTATGCAGTGACGACGCCCACATGATTCGCGGACAGAGCATCATCGTAGACGGTGGCTTGAGCTTGGGCTTGCTCAGATGAACGCCCTTACGAACGCCAAGACCCTCAAAGATCTCGAGTACGAGAGACTGAAAGATCTTCTGAAGAGCTTTGCGGCCTCAGCGCTTGGGCGCGAGCTCATTGCGAATCTCAGGCCGTCTGCTGATCTGGAGACGATCGAGCGAGAGCTCGACCGCGTCGAAGAGCTGCGTGCGGCGCTGCTTGAGTCCGATCTCTCTGTGGGCGTTCTTGAAGATATTCGTCCGTTGCTCGCTCAAGCCCATAAGACGACGACCTTGGGAGGAGTAGAGTTTCTCGCGATCTCCAAGGTGCTCTTTCAGCTCCGTCGGCTCCGCGAAAAGTTGCTGAATCTGAAGGGGTTTCCCCATCTGCGCGAGCTCGGGGAGCGCTTTCACGTCTTCCGCGAGCTTGAGGAGAACATCTCGCGAATCTTCGACGACAAGGGCGAGATCCGCCCTACGGCCTCGCCGCGCCTGCACGAGCTCACCACCCAAAAGCGCATTCTGGAAGAGCGTGTGCAGCGCCACCTTCAGACACTTATCCAGTCGGGCCAGCTTGCCGGGGTCCTCCAAGATCCCGTGATCACGCGGCGCTCCGGACGGTTCGTCATCCCCATCAAAAGCAGCGCACGCCATGAGCTCGATGTCGTCGTCCACGACAGCTCCGATTCGGGACAGACCCTCTACGTCGAGCCCACTTCCGTGGTCAACGATAATAACACGATCCGGGAGCTTGAGGGCGAAATCCGCGATGAACAGCTGAAAATCTTGCGCGAGCTCACCCAAAAGCTCCAAGCCGAAACCCGCAAGATAGAAGAGACCCTGAAGGCGTTCGCCTACTTCGATATGCTCTACGCCAAGGCGCAGTTCGCCATACACCTGCGGTGCCACCGCCCACAAGTGACGGGCGAGCTGCACCTGCTCGATGCTCGCCATCCCTTGCTCGACCAGACGACCGTCGTGCCCATTGATATTCATCTGGGCGCGCCCTTCCAAGGGATGGTCATCACCGGGCCCAACACCGGGGGCAAGACCGTCTCCCTCAAGACCATCGGGCTGCTGACGCTCATGGCTCAATCGGGCATTCCCATCCCCGCCGCCCCAGACTCTTCCGTCGTGCTCTTTGAGAAGATCTTCTCCGATATTGGCGATGAGCAGTCTATTCAGCAAAATCTGAGCACTTTCTCAGCCCACATGAAGAATCTCATTGAGGTCTTGAAGCACGCTGACTCTCGGACGCTTGTGCTCATTGATGAGTTGGGCGCAGGGACCGATCCCACGGAGGGGGCAGCCCTGGGGATCGCGCTCCTGCAAGCGCTCCTTGAGAGAGGAGCTACCGTCGTGGTCACCACGCACTTGAGCACGATTAAGCACTTTGCGTATCAGCACCCCAAGCTCAAGACATGCTCGGTAGCCTTTGACGTGGAGACGTTGGCCCCGACATATAAGATCATCGAAGGGATTGGCGCAAGCAATGCGTTCATCATTGCGGAGCGCCTCGGGCTGCCTCCCGATATTATTCATCTGGCCAAGGCGCATTTGGCGGAAGGCCACGTGCGGGTCGAAGATATTATTCAGAAGCTCCAGCAAGAGCGCAGCGAGCTTGCGCATGAACGAGTAGTGCTTAGCCAGCGCGCGCGGGAGATCGAAGAGATCAAAGCCGAGTACGCCCGCAAGCTTGAGGAGCTGCGTCACCGCAAAGAAGCAGCACTCACGGAGGAGCTGCGCCGTGTAGAGCAATTATTGAGGCACGCCCGTGGGGCGCTCGAAGAAGCGCTCCACGCGGCCAAGCAGCGCGCCGATGAAGACCGTTTGCGCGAGAAGCTCCGAGAGGTTCAAGAGCTTGGGGGGCGCCTGGTCGAAGCGGGGCAGCAGCTCCACCACGAGCCTCCTGACGTGCCCATCCCGCTTGAGCAGCTTCGGGAGGGGCTGCCCGTGCAGTTTCGCGGCTCTAAGAGAATTGGCACGGTGCGCAAGATCGTCAATGCCGAGCGCATCGAGATTGATGTGGGAGGGCTGCGCTTGTGGGCGAAGCTCTCTGATTTAGTTCAACCATCAGCGCCAAAGCTGAGCGAAGCGGAGCGTCGCAAGATCTCCGTGCATTTCGATGCAGCCTCCGCACCAGCTCCGCCGTTGGAGCTCAACGTGCGCGGGATGACCGTCAGCGAAGCCATCCGCGAGCTTGATCTCTATCTGGATCGCTTGGTGTTGGCGGGGCTGAAGCGGGGCTACATCGTGCACGGGAAGGGCACGGGGATCTTGCGAAGGGAGATTCGCAAGCACTTGGCATCGCTGCCCATCGTGAAGAGTTTTGACTCCGCCCCACCCACTCAAGGGGGCGACGGCGTGACCATCGTCGAGCTCAACGAGTAAGGGGCAGCCCACGCCCAGATGAACTCTTTCCATCGGCCCCACTGGGCTTGCAGTCTCTGAGAGCACAAAAGAATCTCCGCGCGCCCTGGTTCCCTGAGCCTGACGGCGATCTCGCACCATGCTGGAGCCGGACGGGCTCTGTGCACTTTGATCGCGGCTTCTTTGAGCGCCCAGAAGACGAGCGTCCCCTCTAGAGAATCCCCAGCAAAGTGCTGGGCGAGCTGGGCGCGCTCGCGCTCAGTGAGCACACGCTCTACTAAATCAGAGCGCACAGGGCGAATCTGTTGCAGATCAACTCCAAGAGGGCTATGAGCGCAGAGCCCGGCCAAGCCGTGCCCCCCGCTGTGGGCGATGGAAATCTCCAAGTTTAGGGGAAGCAAAACTTTGGGAGCCCCATTCTCGTCGTTGAGAATCTCAATGTGAGAGCGAGCGAGCGCAAGCCCCTCCCTCTCAAGAAGATAGCTTCGGATCAGCTCTTTGGCGGCGCAGCGCCCAGCCAACCAATCCCTGCGACGCCGTGGAGACTTGATCTCTGCGAACATACGAGCTTCTCGTGGGGTGAGCCAGACTTCGTCTGGACTGTTTGCCTTCGCCAACCTGCGGTTGGCGAAGATGAAAGCCCCCTTCAGTGGGCTTTCATCTCCTGAGCCGGATGCTTCAGCGTCCGGCACCTCAGCAAAGCACAAGTAGACTTGGCTCATCAGCGCAGGTCTCTCTTTAAGACTTTGCCGACGATGCTCTTGGGCAGCGACTCGCGAAACTCCACGATCGTGGGCACTTTGTATTTCGCGAGATGCTCCGCGCAGAACTTCTTGATCTCATCGGCCGTGGGGGTGGTACCGGGCCTGGGAACGATGATAGCCTTGACCGTCTCGCCACGGTAGGCATCGGGTACCCCAATCACCGCGGCTTCGAGCACCTTGGGGTGTTTGTAGAGAACTTCTTCGACCTCGCGAGGATAGACCTTCAACCCCGAACAGATGATCATCTCTTTCAAACGGTCTACGATGTAGAAATAGCCGTCTTCGTCCATGCGGGCGAGGTCTCCCGTATGGAGCCAGCCGCCGCGCAGCGCGTGCGCTGTCTCATCAGGGCGGTTCCAGTAGCCAGCCATCACTTGGGGGCCTTGAATGACTAATTCGCCGATCTCTCCGATGGGCAGATCGCGATCGCTGTGTGGGTCCACGATCTTGGCGTCGGTGTCGGGGAAGGGGATGCCAATGCTTCCTGAGATCTGTCGGCCGTAGAGCGGGTTGCAATGAGTCACGGGAGAGGCCTCCGAAAGCCCGTAGCCCTCGACAACCACTGCACCAGTCAACTCCTCAAAGCGTCTCTTGACTTCTAGTGGAAGTGGAGCAGAACCGCTGAGGCAAGCTTGGATAGAACTGACATGATAGTGCTTCACGCGCGGATGGTTGGCGATCGCCGCGTAGATCGTAGGGGCACCAGGGAAGAGCGAGGGGCGCTCACGATCTATAATTTTGAGCAGCTCGTCTATCTGGAAGCGCGGGACGAGGATGAGCGCGGCCGCAAGCGCCATCGAGAGATTGAGCGCCACCGTCATGGCGTAGACGTGAAAGAGGGGCAGCACACACAGACACGTCTCTTGGGCCATGCGGGCGCGAGGGAACCATGAACACGCTTGCAGCGTGTTCGCTACTAAATTTCTGTGGGTGAGCATCGCCCCCTTAGGGATACCCGTCGTTCCCCCTGTATACTGAAAGAGCGCGATGTCAGAGTTCCGCACGGGAATATCAGGAGGACGCGCAGGGGCGCTGCGAATGAGATCAGAGAAGAGGTAGACATTGGGAGGGTTTGGGCGGATGCGCTTGGGGCGCTCTTTGAGAAGATACCCCAAGCGCAATAATCCCGGAAAGAACTCCTGCACCCCCGTGACGATGATGCGCTTGAGATTAGTCTTTCCCTGGACGTGCAGGACTTTTTCGTAGAAGCGATCGAGCGTGATGAGCGTCTCGGCCTGGGAGTCCCCTAAGATCACGTGGAGTTCGTCTTCGGTATAGAGGGGATTGGTCTGGACGACGGTGAGCCCAGCCTTGAGCGCCCCGTAGAACGCGATGACAAATTGGGGGATGTTCGGGAGCATCAAGGAGATCTTTTCGCCGGGCTTGGCGCCAATCTGGACGAGTGCGGCCGCGAAGCGATCGACGAGCTCGCGGAGCTGCCCATAGGTGATCCGTTGCCCAAAGAAGACCAGCGCTGGCGCTCTCTCATACTGTTCAGCAGAACGGTCGAGGAAGTGATAGAGGGGCTTCTCCGGATATGTGAGAGTAGGAGGGATATCCTCAGGATAGTGTCGGAGCCAGGGCTTGGCGGTCATGGGCGCTCACCTTGTGAATCATAACACAAACTATACTGAACCCAATGAGGACATTGATTGCTATTGCAGGGATAGTGGCGCTCGATCAGGTGAGCAAGGCGCTCGCTCTCAGGGTTTTGGAAACGGGGCGCCCTGTCGAGATTTTAGACGGATTCTTGCGCTTGACGCTGACCCATAATGATGGTGGGGCATTTGGGCTCTTCGCGGGTTTTGGCGGGGTGATCGCCTTGCTTGCGGCTCTCGTCAGCCTCGGGATTATTGGGCTGTTGCTGTGGGGTCCGCCGCAGAGATTTTCTGTGACTGTTGGGCTGATCTGTATTGCTGGGGGAGCTTTAGGGAATCTCATGGATCGTGTGATCCGTGGGGCGGTCGTGGATTTTCTCGAATTGCGCTGGCACGAGCTCAGTTGGCCTGTCTTCAACCTGGCAGACACCGCGATCGTTATCGGGACAACCTTCGTGGTCATCGGGCTTCTGACCGCTGCGCGCCATGGCGCGCGTGAGCTCCCATGAGAGGGATTTTTATCGTCTTTGAGGGGATTGATGGCTGCGGGAAGTCTACGCAACTATCAGCGTTGCGAGAGCGGCTGCGCTCGCTCGGGGTGGAGCCGCTGGTCATCCGGGAGCCCGGCGGCACCCCCGTGGGCGAGCAGATACGCGAGATTCTGTTAGAGCGCCCCTTGGAGATGGAGCCCTTGACGGAGCTCTTGCTCTATGAAGCGTCACGGAGCGAGCTGACCCGAAAAATCCTCCGTCCCGCCTTGGAAGCGGGCCACGTCGTGTTAGCGGATCGCTTCGCCATGGCGAGCTTAGCGTATCAAGGGTATGGGCGGGGCTTGGACTTAACTTTGGTGCAGCAATGCAATACAATAGCGACTGAAGGGATAGAACCGTCTATGACGATTATATTAGATATTCCCGTAGCGGTTGCCTTTGCCCGCAAGAAGAAAGCTTTTGATCGGCTGGAGCGCGCCCCCAGCGAGTTTCACGAGCGGGTACGCCAGGGGTACCGAGAGCTGGCGCAAAAGACCCCCCGGAGCATCCTGCTCGATGGCACGCGCCCAGCAGCTGAGTTGGCTGAACAGATCTGGAAGGCCGTGCGCCCGTTCTTTCAATTTTGACCAGACTTCGCCTGGAGGAGGAGGATAGAGTATGGAGTTTTCGTGCGGACGGAACGAGTTTCTCACCGGGGTGAAGACGGCTAGTCGGGCCCTCGGAAGGGCTACAAGCATGCCCATCCTCGCCGGGATCAAACTCGAGACCAAGAAGAACCAATTGACCCTCTACGCGACCGACCTTGAGCGCGCTGTGTGGTGTTCGGTCCCCATAGAGAACCATGATGGTGATGAAGCCCTCGTGCTCAACGGCGAATTGTTGGTGAAGATCGCCAGCACCCTTCCCGCTGATACTGTCGTGCTGAAGACGATCTCTGGCACGGGGAAGGTCGAGATCACCTCCGGAGGAGCGACGTTCGATCTCTTCCGCCTGTCGCTCGAAGATTACCCTGAGGTGCCCGCCCTGCCGGAGAAGCCTATCTGTGCTCTGAAAAAATCCCAGCTGGAACGCAGCTTGGAGCTCGTCGCCTATGCGGCGCTTCCGGCGCGCGAGACCTCGCGGCTCAGCCTCACCGGCGTCAATATGGTCCTCGAAAAAGAGACCCTCAAAGTCGTGGCGACCAACGGCTATCGGCTGGCGCTCAAAGCTGAGCCATTAGCACAGAAGGCCTCGCGTGAGGGGGAGTTTTTAGTTGCGGCGGACTCTCTGCGCGATTTAGCAGGGATCCTCGCGCAAGTGGACGCTGAGATCGTCGAGATCTATCAGTCAGAGAACTATCTCTTCTTCAAGGCCGGAGCAGTGATCTTTGTGGGGCGGCTCATTGAGGAAGCGTACCCTGATTTTGAGAAGGTCATTCCCAAGGAGAACCCCATCGGGATATCTCTGGAGAGGAAGCCCTTCTTAGAGGCGCTGCAGCGCGCTCAGATCACTGCCGCTGAAGAATCCGATGCCGTGATCTTGAGCGTCGAGGACGGGCTCTTGCGCGTGAGCTCCCAGGCAGCGGAGAAAGGAGAGACGCACGAAGAGCTCCCATTGAAGAAGAAGACAAAACCCATCAAGATCAGCTTCCGTGCGGAGTACTTGATCGATGCGCTGAAGCGCTTGGAGAGCGAAGAAGTCACTCTCTGGCTGGCGGATGCGGAGAGTGCGGGATTACTCGAACCAGGAGATAGTGAGGCCGACCAGGGCTTCTTGTACGTCTGCATGCCCATCCGCATGGACTTCTAGTCGTTCTTGCGCTTGCGCAAGAACGTGGGGATATCCCAATCGTCGGAGCGTGCGCGGTCCTTGCGGATGCTGCGCTCGACCTTCTCGATGAGCTCTTCTTCGTCTTCTTCTTCCAGAAGCTCGATGCCGCGTTCGACCCTCTCTTCCTTGGAGAGCTCCTCGCGCTCTTTAAACCCTGTCGCGATCACGGTGATGCGTACGCGCTCAAACCCCTCGCGCACCACCGCGCCAAAGAAGATATCAGCCTGGTCGGAGAGCGCATCTTTGATGAGCGACGCAGCTTCGGTAACCTCTTCGAGAGAGAGATCTGGCCCGCCCGTGATATTCAAGATGAGCTTTTGCGCGCCCTCGATGGAGCCCTCCAGAAGCGGGCTGGTGATCGCATTGCGCGCGGCATCGCGGGTACGATTTTGGCCCTCCCCTTCGCCGATGCCCATCAGGGCCGTCCCGGCGTTGCGCATCGTCGCCTCGATATCAGCAAAATCGAGATTGATCATCCCCGGCGTGGTGATGAGATCCGAGATCCCCTGGATCCCTTGACGCAGAATATCGTCAGCAAGCTCGAACGCCTTCACTAGCGGCATCTCCGGAGGGGCAACTTTCAACAAGCGATCATTAGGGATGGCGATGAGCGTATCAACGTACTGCTTGAGCTCTTCGATGCCCTTCTTGGCGCGCTCGGCTCGCAATCTCCCCTCAAACGAGAAGGGCTTCGTGACGATAGCGACCGTCAGCACTCCGGCCTCACGCGCTAAGCGCGCAATCACGGGAGAAGCCCCTGTGCCCGTGCCCCCGCCCATCCCTGCCGTCAGAAAGATCATATCTGTGTCTTCCAAGAGCGCGGCCAACTCCGCTTCGGACTCCTCTGCGGCCTTGCGCCCAATCTCGGGATTTCCCCCGGCTCCTAAGCCCGCGGTGAGCTTCGCCCCAATCTGCACAGTCCGATCAGCTTCAATAATCGAGAGCACTTGGGCATCGGTGTTGACCGCAATCAGTTCGACGTCTTTTACTTTGGCTTTCTTCATGCGGTCGACGGCGTTGCCACCGCCACCCCCAACCCCGATCACTTTAATCCGCGCCAACCCGCTGCGGCCCATAAAACCCCCTAACCCCGGAAGAACCGGTTGAGCCAGCGCAATAACCTCCCAAACAGTCCGCTAAACCCAGAGCTCCTCACTCGGCTGGTGCTCCAATAGCGCCGCGACGCCTCCCGGTAGCGATATTCTTTCGATTCCACAGCGTACTTCACTAAGCCGATGACTGTTGAATAGATGGGGCTTTCGACGATATCGCGCAACCCGTGGATCCCTTGCGGGGGCCGCCCCCGCCGCACTGAGATATCATAGCGCTCGGAGACAAACTCTGGTAAACCCTTCAGCAGCGACGTGCCCCCGGTTAAGACGATGCCCGCAGGGATGAGATCGCGATAGCCTACATCTTCGATCTCCCCCATGGCTAGATCGAAGAGCTCTTCGAGCCTGGGCTCGATGATCTTCGCGAGCTTCCTCTTGGAGATGAGCTTCTTCTCCTCACTGATCGTGGTGATCTCGATGCGCTCTTCTTCAGCGGCCTCGTCGGTTATTCTTGGGAGCCCCTCTTGGATCTTGATGCGCTCTGCTTCTTCATAGCTGACTCGTAACCCCACTGTGATATCGTTGGTGATATGTTCTCCGGCGATGGGGAGGATCTTGCTGAACCAGATATCCCCGTCGCGGAAGATCGCGATATCGGTCGTGCCGCCGCCGATGTCCATGAGGGCGACCCCAAGCTCCTTCTCCGCCTCGGTGAGCACAGCATAAGACGAAGCCAAGGGCTGGAGCACGATCTGCTCGACTTCGATCCCCAAATTCTCCACACAGCGCCGAATATTATGCACAGCGGTGATCGAGCCCGTCACGATGTGCACGTCGACCTCTAAGCGCGTCCCAGTCATGCCCACAGGGTCAGTGATCCCCTCTTGGCCGTCGACGATATACTGCCGGGGGATGACGTGAATGAGCTGGCTATCTGGAGCGATCTGGACGGCTTGAGCGGTGTCGATCACCCGCTGGACATCTTCTAAAGTGATAATGCGGTTCTCGCGGGAGATCGAGACTGTTCCAGAGTTGTTGATGCTATTGATGTGTTTGCCGGCGATGCCGGCGTAGACGCGCTCGATCTTGACATCGGCCATATTCTCAGCTTCTTCGATGGCTCGTTTAATAGAAGCTGTAGTCTCGCCGATGTCCACGACCACCCCCTTCTCCAACCCATGGGAAGGGGCTTTACCCATCCCGATGATCTCGATATTGCCGTCCTCGACATTACAGACGAGGGCGACCACCTTGGTGGTGCCAATGTCTAAACCGACAATGATCTCCCCCATTCCCTCATCACCCCATTCACGGACGAGCTTGTTCGCTAACCACGAGCAAGCGCTCAAATCGGAGATCTATTCGGCGCAAGCGACGCCCATCCAGGGCGCTCAAGACTCGCGACAGCCGTAAGAGTTCTCCCCGAACGTCATAAGTATGCAATAGGACGTCCGGGCCATCCCGTATGGTGAGAATCATAGTGCTCCCTTCGAATCGGACTGTTGTAATATGATTGAGCAAGTTTCCAGGGGCGGCCATCAGGGCGCGCAAGGGCACAAGATAGAAGGGCTCGGCGAGTCTTATGCCACGCGGGGTCTCGATGGTCTGGGGCTCGAAGAGGACCGGCCCGAAGGGTTGCCGTGCAGGGGTGTAGAAAAACCCCTCGGTGTCGAGCCAAAAGAGCTGTTGGCCTAACCGAGCGAGTACCAACGGCTCTCGCTCCCTCACGAGAATCTCTATACGCGCCCATAATCTCTTCTTGACGAGAGCATCACGGACATCGGGGAGGCGCAAGAGGGCTTCTCTGGCGGCCTGGGTGTCGGCCGTCAGCCAATTCGTTCCCACGGTAATGGGCAAGCTCTGCAGGACCGTCTCGGCTTGGATCCTCTCACCACCCTCGACGGTGATCTCTCGTACTACAAGGTACTTGTGCCACGGTACTCCGAGCACAAGCCCGATGATCGCTACTATTATAAAGACTACGCGCCGCACGTCTCCACGACGGCGAGCTCCAGCTTCAACTCCACCCCCCAGTATTTAAGCACAACCGACCGGGCGATGTCAATTAGCTGGAGGACATCGCGGCTGGTCGCCCCCCCTTCGTTGACGATGAAATTCGCATGCTTTGGGGATATTCGCGCTCCTCCCACCCGCAATCCCTTCAACCCCGCCCAGTCCAGAAGCTGCCCCGCGGTCGCGTTCACCCCCACGGGGTTGCGAAAGACACAGCCAGGGCTAGGCACCCCCAGGGGCTGGCGCTCCTTGCGCCGCCGCAGAAGCTCTTCCCTATCCCACGCTTTCCCTCTTCCCAAGGCAAATTCTCCCTCAATCACGATGAGCCGTTCCTCCTGGAACCGGCTCGCTCGATACCCGAACCGGCACTCCTCAGCCTTAAGCGTAATGAATTTTCCGTCAAAAGTCAATGCCCCCACCCGGGTGACGACATCGGAGATCGTCCCTTCGGGGATTCCCGCGTTCATGACGAGGGCTCCGCCGACGCTGCCGGGGATTCCCACTAAGAAGTCGAAGTCGCGCAACCCCCGGGCGCGCACCTGGGAGATCAACGCCGCTAAGCTCGCCCCGGCTTGGGCGCGCACCCTGTCTCCAGAGATCTCAATGCGCCCTAGGCTCGGCCCAAGCTTGATAATAACCCCGCGATAGCCCTCGTCGGGGAAGAGCACATTTGTGCCATTTCCTAGAACAATCCAGGGCAAGCCGCGATCACGCACAAAATCTAGTGTCTCTAAGATATCGTCCACGGACGCAGGAATGACGAAGTAGTCCGCCGGGCCCCCGATGCGCAGCGACGTATGGCGCGCCAAGGGCTCGTGAGTCTTGACGAGGCCACGGAGTCGGGATTGAAGCTCCCTAGCGCTCTCGTTCATGATTTATTCCCTCCCAGGCTCGGGCAAGACGGTGCAATTGGGCGTTGAGATTCCCCGCTCCAAAGCCGATCACAAAATCGCCGGGGCGGAGGAGCGCGCGCACGCGAGCGGCAAAGTCCTCCCCCCACGGCAAATAGAGAACACTGTGATGGCGGCGCTGGAGCGCTTCCACAATGAGAGAGACGTCCACCCCGGGGATAGGGGGCTCGAACGCCGGATAGATATCAGTCAGAACGACTATATCAGCAAGATCGAAGGCAGCGCTGAACTCTCGGCCCAAATAGTACGTGCGCGTGAAGCGATGGGGCTGGAAGATGGCCACGATCCGCGGGGGATGCCAACTCTGGCGGATCGCCTGAAGATTTCGTTGGATTTGTTCTGGCAGATGGGCATAGTCATCAACGAGGGTGATGCCGTTGTTGATAAGCACTTGGAAGCGTCTTTCGGGCAGTTGGAAATCTCTCAGATGGGCGGCCATGTCCGCAAACGAAAGCCCCACGGCTTTGCCCACGACGAGGGCGGCGAGGGCATTATAGACGTTGTGAACGCCGGGAGCGTAGAGCAATTCGATGCTTGCGGCGTGGCGTCCGCGCCAGGAGATCTGGAATCTCGTGCGGAATTGGGAGAACGAGATATCGTGGGCCACAAGATCAGCCGGACGCTCAATGCTGTACGTGAGCGCGGAGGGGATGCGCTGAATGATCGCGCGCTGGACCCCAGGGTCATCGGCGCAGGCGATACAGAGCTCGCTGTGGCTCGCAAAGCGCGTGAAGCTCTCGAGGAGCGCTTCTTCGCTCCGGTAGAAGTTGAGGTGATCGCGCCCGATGTTTGTGATCACGGCAATGTGGGGGTGGATGTTCACGAATCTTCCGTCGCTTTCGCAGATTTCTGCGACGAGGTGGCGTCCCAAGCCCAGGCGGGCGTGGGTGCCCAAGGTCGGAGAGGCCGCGCCGATCACAAACGTTGGATCGAGCCAGGCGCGCTCGAGAAGCGTCGTTATCATCGCTGCTGTGGTGGTCTTGCCGTGCGTGCCCGCGACGCCGATCGTGTAGCGCCGTGTCGTGAGCTCGCGGAGGAGATCCAGCCGATGAAGAATAGTCAGCCCCAAACGTTGTGCCTCTTGCAGCTCGATATTATCTGGGGGAATAGCTGAAGAGACGATGAGATGGGTAGCGCGCTGCAAGTGGGCCACATCGTGGCCAATGGCGACGGGGATGCCAAGCTCTCTAAGCTGGCGGGTGCGTCGGTTCTCCTCGATGTTGCAGCCGGTGACGCGCCATCCCAGCTCAGAATAGACTTTGGCCAACCCACTCATGCCGTCGCCGCCGATCCCAAGGAAGTGAAGCTGCATCGTGCTCTTTGGTCGCATGGTGAAGCACCTCGCACAGGATGGAATGTAACGCCAGGCTTCGCCTAGGCAAGCTTCGCTTGACGTGCATCTTCGCCGGCCAATGGCCGGCGAAGGCGTACAGTCCAGACGAAGTCTGGCGAAGCCTGGTCTGGATCTCTTGAACAAGCCGCTGCGGAGTCAGCTCAGACTCCGGGATTATAGATACGCCGAGGTGGGCCAGGGACTTGGCGTTAGACATCTGGTGATCGTTGGCCGCGCCGGCCCAGGGGACCACTATCGCGGGCTTTTCTAGGGCCGCAAGTTCCGCAAGCGTCGCGGCTCCTGCACGACAGATCACCAGATCAGCAGTCGCCAAGGCCGTGCCCATCTCATGAATGTAGGGGACGAGAATCACTCCTTCTCCCGCGGTTGTGGAGGAGTTAGATCCTGTAATGATCAGGAACTGAGCTTCACGGAGGAGGCGGTGCGCCTGCAGCGCGACTTCCGTGAGGAGCTGCGAGCCTCTACTGCCCCCAAAGACGAGCACCGTCTTTTTCTGCGGATCGAGCCCAAATCGCGCATGGTCCGCGTGCGCATAGAGAATCTCTGAGCGGATAGGCAGACCCGTCACAACTACGTAATGGGCTCGCAGCCACCGAGCCGTCTGCGGATAAGTAAGAAAGACTTTCTTCGCCCACGGCGCAAAGAGGCGCGTCACTACCCCTGGGACGACATTCTGCTCATGGAGGAATATGGGGATTCTGAAGAGAACCCCCCACAGCAGCGGGGCGAACGCCCCATACCCTCCAAAGCCAATAATCACCCTTGGGCGTACCTTGAGAATAACCCAAAGGGCTTGGGCGAGCGCGACGGGAAGCTGAGCTATGGCCACGAGGGCCCAGAGCATCCACCAAGGGCGCTGGCCCGGCCGCGCGATCCCGCGCACACAGATGGGATAGAACTCAACCCACGGATACCGCGGCACCACCGTCATCTCCAGCCCATAGCGGCTCCCCACGTAGACGAGCCGGGCATCCGGCTCGGCGCGATGGAGCCCTTCAAGCGTAGCGAGGGCGGGATAGAGATGGCCTCCCGTCCCGCCCCCACAGACGAGAAACGTCCTCATGCGATCCCCTCTGCGCGATATTGAGCAGCGTTCCGGCCATAGCCAACGAAACGATCAACGACGATCCCCCGTAGCTGATGAACGGCAGCGTCAGCCCCGTCACGGGGAGTATCCCGCACGCGACCCCGATGTTTATGGCAGCTTGGGAAGCGATCGTGAACGTTATCCCGGAAGCCAAGAGCATCCCGAACCGGTCGGGGGCTCTCAGAGCGATGGTGTACCCTGCCCACGTCAAATAGACAAAGAGCCCGATCACACAGAGTCCCCCCACAAGCCCTAGCTCCTCCCCGATGATCGCAAAGATGAAGTCGTTATAGGGTTCCGGGAGGAAGAGCAACTTGGCGCGGCTTGCGCCAAGGCCCCGCCCAAAGATCCCCCCCGATCCGATAGCCGTGAGCGACTGAATGAGCTGATACCCCTCCGTCGTGCTGTACTGAAATGGATCTAAGAACGCCAAGAGTCGCCCAAATCTATACGGAGCCGTGATCAGCAAAAGAGCAAGCACAGGGACTAAAGCCCCTAGAACCCCAAAAAGATGCGTCAGCCGCGCCCCTCCCACGTAGAGCATATACAGAGCAATGAGCCAGAAGATGCTCGCCATAGCGAAGTCCGATTGCTTGAGCGCCATGAGGGCGCTGATGGCAGTGAGGATGAGCACGGGCAGGACTCCATCAGAAAAATCTCGGATGCGGTCCCCTTTGCGGATAGAGAACGCGGCGAACGAGACGATGAGCGAAAATTTTAAGAATTCTGTGGGCTGGAGCTGGAAGGGGCCGGGGAGGCGCAGCCAGCTGCCGCGCATGCTCAAGCCGGGGACGAGCGTCAGCGCAGTCAGGCCCAAGGCCGCCAATAAGAGTATATGATCAGCCCGCAAGAGCGCGCGATAGTCGAGCTTCCAAAAGATCACGAAGACGATGAGCCCCATGCCCAGCGCGATAAGATGCTTCCACAGCAGATAAGTGGGGTTCTCGTAGCGCACGGCAGCGACGGGCAGGCTGGCGCTAGCGACCATGATCACACCAAGCACCGCAAGTAGAAGGACCACCGCGACCAGCCTTGACGTGCTCACATGCGCACCTCCCCTGAGCGTCCCTTGTTATACGCGATGGGAAGGTGGCTTCTGAAGGACCCCTGTCGAAGCCCCTCTGGGGATTTGTCTGGGTGGGATGGGACGAGTGTCCTTGATTATTCGTATCGCAAGGCTTCTATAGGGGAGAGCTGGGCCGCCCGCCACGCTGGCCACGCCCCGGCCAGCGCCCCAAGCACAAGCGAAAAGCCCACCGAGCCCCCTATCAATGCTCCGTCGAACGCTATGCTGAACAGATCTGTTCGCAAAAACTGCTGAATAGCTAACGCGACAGATTGGGCGATCGCTCCCCCTAGGATCAATCCAGCCAGCCCCCCAAGCAGCCCTAACAAGCTCGATTCTATAAGAAACAGCGCGACGATATGGGCGCGCTGAGCCCCGATGGCTTTGAGCACCCCGATCTCGTGAGTGCGCTCTAGAATCGCCATGAGCATTGTATTAGTGAGCCCGATTCCCCCGACTAAGAGAGAGATCCCTGCGATCGCCCCCAGCGTCCAGCGCAGCACTATCAAGACCCCCTTGATAATCTCCCTGAGCTGTTTGGACGACTGCACGACAAAGTCGCGCTCGGTCACGGACTCTCTTAAAACTCTTTGGATCTCTTGGGCAAGCGCCGTCGGGTCTACGGTGGGCTCTGCCCGCACAAACGCAAGCGATATGAAGCCCTTCTCGTTTGTAAGCTCCTCGAGCTTCTCTAGCGACAGATAGAGCGCATGGTCGTCTTGGTCGTTTCCGGTGCGTTTCAGAATGCCGACCACGCGAAATGGACGGTTCTGAATAGTGACGCTCTCGCCCACGGTTGCGTTGAGGTCGCGCGCTGCCCCATCGCCGAGCACGACTTCGTCTCGATCGAGAGCAAAGAGCTTCCCCGAGGCGATCTCCAGGCCACCGAAGAGCTCTTGAGCCCCTTCGCTTCTGATCCCCACAACGTTCAAAAACCCAGGGACTGTTGGGCTCTTGACGGGGAGTATTTCGCGCCGCACCGCCACGACGCTTTTGACCCCAGCGACATTTTTGAGCACAGAGAGCTCGAGCTTAGCGGGCCTAGGCTCGCCCAAGCCCCCAGCGGGCACGATAAGAATGACATCAGCGCCGAGCTTGGCAAATTGTCGCTCGACCGCGCGTTGCGCCCCCAAACTGAGCGAGACGAGCGCGACGACCGCGGTCATCCCGATGGCGATCCCAATGAGGGTGAGCGCGCTGCGGGCCTTGCGCGCCCCAAGATTGCGCACCGCTAAGCGCGTCAGATCTCTCAAGACAATCACGGGCGCATCGAGAACTCCAGCAATTCGAGGGTAAACACCGTCACCCACAGCAGCCCGCGGCGCTCATCGATCTGCAATAACGGAGGGAAGGGCACGGCTTTATTGAGCGTCAGGGCGAGCACCGTGCGCTGATTGGGTTTCTTCGGGTCAGTGAGCACGCCGCGGATCACGTCTACTCCGGCGATCTTGTCGCGTTCGCCCGCTTCGAAGCGCGCCCCGTTAGGCAGCACATAGGCCGTATTGGGCTGAATATCTGGGAGAAATTTTCTTAAGGCTGTGAGGGATTCGCTATTCACTTCGAGCTGGGCGCGCGCTAAGCCTTCTAATACACCGCGCTCTAAATCTGTCCGCGTGCCCGTCACCTCGTTCGTTGTCCTCACGGTGAACGTGTCAGCAGAGATGGGCTGGATCTCCATCGTCAAGAGAATGGGGTAATTCGACTTCTCTTGAGTGATTCTGTAGGCAGATTTGCTTGTGCCTCCGGGGTAATTCTGAAAGAACCCGCCCTGTTGAGCGAGCGCCCACAAGCCCACGGCGCCAAGAATTATAAAGAAGATCGTCGTGCGTCTCATAGGTCATTCTCCTTTCTCAGGGTGAAAGAGAAGAGGCCTTAACCGCAGCGGATGCATCCTTCCCTCAGGGCCTGGGCGGGGTCTCCCTGAAGCAGCCTCTGGGGACGCGGTTCGATCACTGGGTTAAGGCCCCCTTTCATCTTAATAGATCGCGTTGCTTCCGTCCACCTCTCAGTTGACCGTGAGGAAGATCACCAAGCGATTATTCGCCTCATCCGACTCTGCAATCTGATTATCTGGGTCCACGGTCACGGCGATCTCATACGTTCCAGGGGACAGAGAGATCGTATTCAATTGGGCTGTGAGAGTGGCCCGCGCTCCCCCGTCCAGATTGGCGATGGTTTGTCGGCTGAAGACGGGATCAGTCCCCGAAGGGCTCAAGAGATTGCGATAGGTGAACTCCACCACAAACGGCCCGCTGGGCATCGTCCCCAAGTTCGCGATCACCGCGGAGAATCGCACGATCTGCCCGCGTGAGACGACAGCTTGATTGGGCGTGAGCGTGAAACTCACCGCAGCAAGATCAACCAAGCCCGCCCCGCCGCCGATGGCTACTCGCGCTGTCTGTATATTATTCGCCTCATTCAGCTCAGGGATGAGATTATCTGGGTCGAGCTGGACCCGGATCTCGTAGAGCCCTGGGGCAAGAGCGCGCGTGTCGAGCTCGGCCTTCACTTGCTTGGCTTTCTCCGGACCCACTTCAAGCTCGGTGATGATTGCTGTGCCGAAGACCACAAAGTTGGGCTGAGCGGGGTCATCCACGCGGCGGAAGGCAAATTCGACCTTGAAGTCTCGGGTTGTCCGTCCCGCTCCGATGTTTTGGACATCGGCGAAGATCCCAAGCGTCGTGCCAGGAGGCACGGGCCCGCTGGGCTGGAAGACCAGCGGCTCGCGGAAGGTTAGATCAGGCTTCCCAACTATAACGACTTGGAAGCCCCGCTGCGCGCGCGGTCCACCAATGAAGTTGTTCAGCTCGCTGACTTCTTCGACGCGTCCGAAGGGCTGCTCAGGGCTGGGCGGATCAACGATGACCCCGAGCTCATAGACCCCTGGAGCTATAAGCTCTGTGCTCACTTGTGTCTTAGCAGTGAACTCGTCGGCCAGCCCTAAGCCTGTAGTGCGCGAGCGCGTGCCGATCTCCGTGCACGGGGCTTGAGAGAAGTACTCTCGAATGCAGAACGCTACGTCAAAGCCGCCCGCAGGAATCTGCCCGATATTGCGCACCGTCACTTCCAGATCGAGCAGCTCCCCTTGAGTGATCTCGAAGCTCAAGGGCACGGCGATAGTCTCTGGGGTCTTGGGGCGCTTCACTTTGAACGTCGCACGATCGGGGATGAGATCGGGCCCGAAGATGAGCAGGGCCTGCCCTTGGCCGGCTTGCCCTGGAATCCCGGTGCCGCTCGTCGCTATATTATTCCCTTCGTTCTGCTCTTCTATGCGGTTTTGGGGATCGAGAGTGACCGTCAGCTCATAGAAGCCTGGGCGCACTGGTGGCCCTGTGTCCAGCTGACACTGTGCTGCGAACTTGCCACCCGGTGCGAGCGAGGGCACGGAGACGCGCGCAAAGGAGACAGGAGCCGCTGTGGCGTCCTCCAGACGACGATACGAACATTGCGCGTCGGAAGCCTCAGCCAAAGCGTCGCCGATGTTCTCTACGGTGAAGAGAATCCGCACGGGTTGCCCACGGTGTGCGGCAAGCGTCGGCGGGTCAAACGCCAATTCCGTGATCGCCAGATCGGGCCGGCGCGGCCGGATCACCCGGAAGCTGATGAGCATCTCGTTATTGGTCTCATCGAGCTCCGCGACGCGCCCCTGGGGGTCTATCACGACGCGGACCTCATACGCTCCCGGCGTGAGCGCAGGCAGCTGCGCTTGCGCGGTCAGCTCTGCATTGGGGTTGAGTTTATTATTTGTGCAGTTGGCCGTGCAGGGAATGGGGTTCCAGCGTGCCCGTCCGGCCTCGCGCACCGAGAATTCCACATCAAAGCCCTCAGCGCTGATCATCCCGTTGTTGAGAATCTCTGCTATGACTGTGCCCTTCCCCTGCTCGATGGGGGACGGGGGCGTCACCACTAAGCTCTTGGGAGTGAGCTCCGGCAAGCGCGGCAGAGGGGGCTGGAGCGTCAACGCCGTCGTGAGCGTATTATTCGATTCGTCGAGCTCACTAATTGTGTCCTCAGGATCAACGACGACGCGCAGCTCATACACCCCTGGCTGCAAGCTTTCCGTCTTGAGGCTGACCTGGACAGCCTGACGTGTCGGTTCTCCTCGAGAAGCTGCGGGTATCTGGGGCACGGTAGCTGTCGCGAAGCGTCGCCCATTGATCACGAACGCTACCAAGACATTGTCGGCTGAAGTTGTGCCGGCGTTGGCGATCTGCGCGGTGACCAGTGCTTCTGAGCCAGCGCGGACCAGCGTCGGGGTGATCGTAATGCTTTCAGGGAACAGCTCGGGCCCTTTGACGGTGAGCAGCGCTGTGAGCGTATTATTCGCTTCGTCCTGCTCTTCGACGGCGCCGCTGGGCTGCTCCTTGCTTGTGGGATCTACTCGGACTTGGATGAGATAGACTCCAGGCTCAAGCTTTGTTGTTGCGGGATCGCGGGGGTTGGGGAACTGAATCTCTGTGCCGTGCAAATCTCGGCCGGAGCGCTCTTCCCCAGCTTTCAAGCCCGCAGGCACAGAAGCCTTGGCAAATTCGCTCAATTGTTCTGGGGCGCAGGTGCTGCGCGGCGTGGGCAGCTTACAGAAGAGATATTGCACATCAAACGCCCCGGCATCCACGGGGCCGTTGTTGCGCACGGTCGCGCTCACGGTCACGGTAGTCTGACTATCAATGGGCGATGGCGGAGTGAAGAGAAGCGCTGTGGGCACCAGATCGGGCTTCGTGAGCCGTGAGGGGCGGATCTGCAGTGCCACGACCAGCTCGTTGTTCGTCTCGTCTTCTTCAGAGATCTGATTCGTAGAATCAACCAAGACGCGAATCTCATACGTTCCGGGCTCGACCTCAGCTTTGGCCGTGTCTAAAACACCCTCAACGGTGATCGTTTGATCGCGAGGGCTGAGCCCTGGGAGGGAAATCACTCCCTTGCCGTCGGGGAAGCTCACCCAAGGGCGGGGAGGATCGCTCTTGATGCGATAGAAGAACTCCACGGTAAAGCGTGGGGCGGCGCTGTTCCCCGTGTTGACGATCTTCGCGCGCGCCGTCACCAAGACGCCTTTCTCGACAGGGGAGGGCGGCGTGAGCACCAGGCTGATAGGGTGCAGCTCTGGCAGCGTCGGCGCCCCGGCCTGGCCCAAGCTCATCAAGATAGTTGGGCTTGTCCCTCCCAAGATCATAGCTCCGATCCCAATGAGAACTATACCGAGAACGCTTATCCATCTCCCTCTAGCTTGGCCGGTGCGACCGCTCCCCATAATGCCACCTCCTAAAGATTTTTCTCAAAGCTATTCTAGCTTTTTGTGATTTCAAAGTCCAGTCCCCCTTAGGGACGGCGGTTCACGACATAGAGCCCGCCGTCGTCCGCGCCCACGTAAATATCGAGAAAGGAGCCTGGACCACGCACATAGAGCGCCGGTGTGGTGCGAATGGCCGCGCGCGGATCAGTCCCCGCGCCGGGCACCGCGTGCACGAAGCGCACCCGTCCGCTGTCGGGGTCAACTCCGTAGAGATTCCCGTCTACCGAGCCGACAATGATTGTTCCCGTTCCCGTGGCTCCCAGCCGACGATCCACGACTGGCGAAGATCGCGGCAAATCCCCATCGAAGGGATTGGGATTGCCATCGGTGACGATGGTGATGGCGAACTTCTGTTTGCCGCGCTCCCGGCCCGCTATAGTCTGACCCTTGCTATCTCTTTCGTCGTTGCGGAAGAGCGCATAGAGCTTGCCGTCATCAGAGACGAAGTAGACAGCATTCTTGACGGGGTCTATGGCGGCCTTGGTGCGGACCGGTCCAAACGTCTCGAACTGATAGAGTCTGTTCCCGTCGCGATCAATCGCGTAGAAAATCCCGTTATCCGCGCCAAAATAGATAGCAGCTTCGGCCCCACCAAGAACATCCAAGAGCGGGGAGCCTCGGACAGGGCTGCCGATCACCACTGGGCCAAAGACGTTTGTCTGGAAGTTATCACGATCGATGGCGTAGAACTTACCGTCATCGGAGCCAAAGTAGACGGCGCTCCTGACGAAATCTATTACCGGAGTAGCGCGGATAGCCCCCTTGGCCGCATTAAATGTGGGATTGGTTGTACCAGCACGGGCCCCGTCTTTAGCATTGAGCGCCAGCACCTGTTGGTCATCGGCAGCAACATAGAGTGTACCCCGAGGCTGATCTAAAGCGGGAGGTACGCGGATAGGAGCGCCCCGCGGAAAAGCCTGCGGATCAGGTTTGAACCCCTCGACGGGCTGCCCCGTGTCTCGATCTACCGCGTAGAGCTGGCCGTCATCGGCCCCGATATAGATTCGGTTGCGCGCCTCGTCAATGACTGGAGCTGTGCGTATGGGGCGGCGCTTGGCCGGATCGGGGTCGGGGGAGAAGACCCACTTGGCTCGTCGAGGTTGCTCAGCGCTGATCAATGGGATCGCGTAGAGATTCCCGTCATCCGCCCCAAAATAGATCGCGTTTTTCGCAAGATCTATCACCGGGGAGGAGCGGATGGGACTGCCATCAGGCACCCGAAAGACGAGCTGTAACAGACTGCTCTGCGCCACCCCTACCGCGCTGAGCGCGCCCACTACAAAAGCGATAGCGAACACTCTGACGATACGTCCCATGACCGCCTCCTTGTGAGACCGGCTCATTTTAGATCCCCCAATTTCTGCACACGGTTGTTCAGCAGCTCGACAATATAGATATTGCCGGCGCTGTCTACAGCGATATCTTGCGGGGCGTTGAATTCCCCTTCTCCGGTGCCTTGCTCGCCCCATTGGCGTATGAACGCGCCGTCGGCGCTGAACTCCTGGACACGATTGTTGTTCTGATCCACCACGAGCAAGATCCCCGCCTTGGTGAACGCCAACCCGCGCGGCACGTCAAACTGCCCCGCTGCTGAGCCGTTCCTCCCCCACTTGAGCAAGAACTTCCCAGAAGGATCGAACTTCTGAATGCGATGGTTCCCCGTGTCCGAGACGTAGACGTTGCCCGCCCCGTCCACGACAACGGCTTGGGGCTCGAAGAATTGCCCGTCGCCCACCTGCAGAGGGCCAGCCCCATCGGGATCAAGGCACCGCCCTGTGGGCGGCGTGGCCGTAAGATTGCACTCGCTTCCCCACTTGGTGATAAATCGCACGGGGGAGCTGCTCACGTCGAATTTCTGGATGCGATGGTTGCCCTTGTCCGTCACATAAGCGAACTTCCCAGAGCTATCGAGAGCGATGCCAATGGGGAACTCAAACTGGCCGTCGCCACTGCCGCGCGCCCCCCACTTGCCCAAGAACTTCCCCGTCGAATCGAACTTTTGTATTCTGTGGTTGCCGCTGTCCACCACATAGATGTTCCCCGCAGCGTCTATAGCGATATCCGTGGGGCCATCGAACTGGCCATCGCCGGGTTGGAGCGGGCCGCCACCGTCGGGATCGCGGCACCCCTCCCCTGTGCGCAAGAGACACCGACTCCCCCACACGAAGCTTGGCTTCTTCTCAGTCACCTGAAACGTCTCCGGATCGAACCGCTGAATGCGATGGTTCTCAGTATCGGCGACGTAGATCCGCCCTTGGCTGTCTACAGCGATCCCCTGGGGACGGCGGAACTCTCCACCAAATTGATCGAGGAAGAAGAGCCCATCGGCGACCTTTCGCCCCGCAATAAACTCAAATGTACTTTGCTGACGCAGCACGCTCTGCTCGCTGCGATTCCCCTGGCGATCCACCAAGACGACCTTCAGCGTAATCCGCTGCGCGCTGTTACACTGAATCGTGAAGCTCAGTTGGCCCTCTTTCTCTCCCAAGACCTGATCGCTCACGTCGAGTCCTTCTAGAGGGAGTTTGCAGTCGGCTAGTCGCTTGGGGTCGAAGTTCACTGCTTGGAACTCGACCCTGCTCAGTTGGCCCTCGCGGTCCACAAACCCCACGCCCACTTGTTGTTGAGCTCCCAGGGGGATCTGCTCTGGGAACTCGATCCCACTGATGATCGGCTCTGGGCCGACGGCCTTGAACGAGAATACCTTCGGCTGGCTGACGTTCTTCTTCGCGTCTTCGAGGGTCACTTCCAGGGTCACGTCTTGAGGCACAGTGGTGAAGATGCGAAAATCGAAGGCTCCTCGAGGCTCAGCCTGCGCGGGGGGTTCAAAGCTAAAGACCTGGCCGACTTTGAACGCTCCCGGCGGAGCATCCCTCACAGGGGTGGCATCAATCACGCGAAATGCAATCTTGACTATGTCTTTATTAATATCTTCATAGCCGATGGCCCCTAAGAAGTCCGAGCCATCAGCAGCGATCCAATTGATCGCCGTGGTGAACGTTGGCGGGGGGAGCGTATTTGGGGGGCACCTATCAGCGGGCAGAGCCGGCGGCGCTACGACACAGCGAGTCTTGGGCAGAAGTATATACGTCACGCGCGGGGCTTCGGGGCTCTCAATCTGCGATTGCGACAGCAACCCCGGAGCGTTCAGGCCAACAAGCACCAACAAAAACGCGAAGACCAACACCCGGCCTGCATCATTCCCCCTACGTTTCATTTTGTAACCTCCTTGCGCTAGCCTTCGTCTGAACTCACTGGAAATGCGGCGGCAACACGTACGAGCCGGTCTTATATTCAAAGGGGTAGAGCACGACCCGCGCGCCGCTTTGCACAAGTTGGGTGTAGAATGGCCGCACCCCGTCAAACGCCGGCGCATCTCCTGTCCTGTTAATCCCATAGACTTGATCGTGAGCCACAGCTAACTTCAGCGGGTCCCGCTGCTGCTCCTCGACGCTGTAGAAGCGTATCAGGCCCACGACACCAGCCATCTTTGTCCCCTCTAAGGCGTTGACGAGGGCGTCAACATCGGTGGAGCGAGCGCGCGCGAGCGCATCAGCCAGCGCATAGATAGCGTCATACGTCGTGGCCGCGGTGAAGACCGGTCGCGCGTTGAACCGCGCCTGATAGTTTTTGTAGAATTCAAGCGTCTTGGTGCTCACCTTGGCCTCACTGACGAAGTCCACCAGGACATACCCTGTGGCAGCCCCCTGCAGATCGTCAGAGAGCAGCGCTTCA
>JAPWVB010000054.1 GCA_028275205.1 Candidatus Acetothermia bacterium | reverse complement strand
TCTTCACAAGGTCGCGCGCGATCACAATCTGCTCATTCATAGCGTAACGCCTCGTGGGGGGAGATTTGCGACGCGCGGTAGGCCGGATAGAGCCCGCCCACCACCCCGACCAGAAGCGCAATAACCAGCGCTTTCGTAAATAATTCTGGGGTATAGAGCGGGCCGATGAGCCCGCGCACCTGAGGCAGGAGCGTCACCGCACGCGCTGCCCCCCAGCCCAGCAGCGTCCCCACGATCGCGGCGATGGCCCCAAGCATGAGCGACTCCCCCAAAATGAGCTGCAAGACGCGCCGGCGTCGCCACCCCACCGCCCGCAAGATCCCGATCTCCCGCGTGCGCTCAAACACCGACATGATCATGGTGTTCATCACGCCGATCCCGCCAATGACTAACGCTAACAGCGAGATCAGCCAACTGCCCGCGCGCACCAAGCTCAAGCTCTGATAGTTTCTATTGAACTCTTCAGCGGAGCGCAGCGTGATGAGCGAGCCCCCATATTCGCGCTCGACGCGCGCCATCACGTCTTCGACCGAGACGCCCTCATGCACGCGCACAAGGATGACCGTCAGCTCCGCAGGGCGATTCTTGAGCTTCTGCAGCGTGCGCAACGGGAGCAGCGCCCCGCCATCTTCAAGGAGATTCCCCGTCTCGTAGATCCCAACGACCCGAAATCGTCTAAGATCGATCTCGACGACATCGCCAAGCTTGATCCCCAAAGTATTCGCTGCGATCTTCCCCAGGAGCACTTCGTCCTCGGCGTAAGGAGAGAACGCACGCCCCTCAAGGAGCGTGACCCCGCCTAGCTCAAATGCCTCAGGCTCGATACCGATCGTCAAGAAGTACGGGTTCCCAGGGAAGCTCGCGAACGCCACGAGCGCCCCGACGGCCTGCTTGATCTCCGGCCAGCGCGCAATTTCATAGAGTCGGGCTTCGGGAACAGAGCTGAGCACGATCATCGGGGCGTGGGCTTGACCGATGGAAAAGTCAGCCTTGCCGGAGCGCAGCGTGGCGATCAAGTTCTGCTCCATGCCGTCGGCGATCGCTCCCAGAGCGATGATCGTCGCGATCCCCAAGCTAATCCCTAGGATCGCTAAGAGACTGCGCACCCGCTGGCGCCAGAGATTTTTGAAGATCAACTGTGCGAAAGACATATCAGAAGTTGAGGTTGAGCTGGGCTTGGGCGAAGATCCCCTGCCCAAACGGCACGGCCACGCTGCGATCGAGTCGGCCCGAGTACCCCACCGATGCCGACAGCGAGCACTCGCTGCCTTCGAGTGCCGGAGCGCACGCCTCCCCCAGCCCGTACTCGCCTTGCAGAGCTATCTCCCACGTGATAGCGCTCAGGGGCTTGTTATCCCGCGTCCCTGTATCGAGCGAACTGCGCAGCTCGAGGCTCAGCGACAGATCATCGGCGGGGTCCCACGAGGCTCGTCCGCTCAGCTCAACTGTTTGGCTGCGCTCGCGCTCGCCGATGGTCATCTGCCAGAAGAGATCGGCGCTGGTCTTCCAGAGGGCCTGGGGCGTCCAATCGAGCGACAGGCGCGCGCGCGGCCGGAGCGTCTGTTTGGCCCCCAAGGTGGGATGGGTCAGGGTGTCCAGCACCAATCCCACTTCGGCGCGCGGCGCAAGCTGCGGGCTGAGCGCCCAGCTCGCCGAGCCCGTGAACTCTTGTTTGAGAGACTGTCGGGAGGTGCGCTCATCGCTTGAGAGCGTGTGGCGCGTCCAGAGCGATCCGGAGAGCGCCCCATACGAGAAGGTCGTCCGCCCCTCAGCCGTCAGCGTGAGCGTCCCGCTGGGAAGCGTGCTGCCGAGCACAGTAGTGCGCCTTCCTGAGAGCGCGAGCGTGGGCGACAGCTTCACTCCCGCGAGCGTCATGTCACCGAAGCGCAGGTTGACGGAGGCGTTCTCGTCGAACGAGCCACGCCCGGCGCGCAGGCGCGCCGTCTGCGTGTAGCTCGTCGTCATAAAATTATTTTGCCAATCGCCGCCTAGGGAGTAGCTCAGCTCAGAATCTCCGGGGAGGCTTGGCTCTCCAAGGGCGATGCGATCCCCAAGAGCGACTGAGCCGCGGAGCTTTAAGCTTGGCGTCATCGTCACACCGAGAGTGATGCCCCAGCGCGAGTCAAGCAGCGAGCGTCCCAGCTGCGCGAGCGTCGCCACGCCGTCATACGTCGCGCTGACGGTGAGCTCTTGGGCCAAGGGCACTAGCCCTATCAGAGATACTTTATGATCGCCCTTGAGATTGAGGGTGATCTTCGTCGTATCGAACCCCTTGGTGCGGTCTTGGAGATCGCGATCCGTCAGTTCAAGCGCCACTGCGCTATTGATTTTCGGTCCATCGGCCCAGGGCTGCCAGAGGGCGCGCACCGTGTCCGTGATGACCAGGGTGCGCCAGCCCCCAGCGAAGCTCATCACATGATCGCCGGAGAGCGAAAGTGTTGGAGTGATGGGCCATTGGGCGCTGAGCGTCAGGCGCTGGGCCTCTTGGCGGCTCTCCCCGCCAATAGCTAAGAATTGCGGCGTGATCCCCTCAAGAAGCGCCCTCAGCTCCAGCGAGCCCATCTTATATTGGGCGCTGAGCTGCCCGAACCATCCCCGATCAGTATTCTTTTCGGGAGGGATGTCCTCAAAGCGTGCCTCATCGCGGCCGTTCAAGCGCGTCTCGGCTTGGGTGTGGGGCTTGACAGTGCCCACGGCGTCCAGCTCCCACAGGGGCATCTCGAACGTCTCCGTAGCGCGCGGACCAACCCAGAGCTGCTCCGCCCGCGCGTTCTTCTCCAAAGCCGTGATCGCATACTCTTGGATGATCGGCGATGGAGAGCCAAGCCGAAAGAGCCCGATCTCCGCGCCGTAGAAGAGCTCTGAATTCTGCACAGTAAGTGCATAGACTCTTAAGTCTTCGACGCGCCAGCCCACTGCTACCCCGTCGGTCAGCTCATAGATCCCGCGATCGGTCGCGACGTAGACCGTCGTCCCTGCCAGTGCGAGATCTCTTATGAATTGGCCGCGCAGCTCCGCGACTTCGACGGAGCGCCCCGTCTCCAGCTCATAGAGCACAAGCCCCTTGTCTGTGCCAAGGTAGAGCCGGGTGCCGTCGCTAAGAATTCTCGTGATGAGCTCGCTGCGCAGCGCGGAGATATCGCTCTTTTTGAGGGTCTTCCACGCGCTCTTCTCGGTGATCTGCGCCAGGGGAACCCGAGCTAATCCCGCCTTAGTGCCCACCCAGACCGTGCCCGATCTATCAATGAAGACGTCTGACGTCTCGTTATGGGGGAGACCATCTAAGCTATAAAAGCGCTTCCAGTTGATGGGCTTGGCGAGGCTTTCGAGCACCGAGCGCCCGCTCTCAAGCTTCACCAGAGAGAGCCCAGAGTCTGTCGCCAACAGCACAGTGTTTCTGTGCGCAGCGATGCCGCGCACGCCGCGCCCGGAGAGCCCCTGCGCCGTGGTGAAATTCTGCCACCGCGAGCCATCATAGACTAAAAGCCCATTCTGATGCCCAAACAGCGTCACCCGGCGCCCTTCGAACGTCAGCCCCATGATGACGTTGATCACGTTCCGTTTATTGATGCGCTCGTTGGAATGATACTCTTTCGCCCCTCGGAAGGGCACCGTCGGGAAGATATTTTCTGTGTAGCCGAGCTTGAGGGCAGCTTTTAGATCCCCCAGATCGATCTCCGAGGAGACCCCCACGACCGAGTGGGTGTTGGGCATGGTGCGCAGGCGATCTTTGTTCTCGGTCGGAGGCGGGGTGTCAAAGGCGCGCAACGCGTCGAGCGAGAGCTTCACGAACGGCCACGGCGTCCATTGATACGAAAGCCCTGTGAAGATCCGTTGATGTTCCGCAAACCCGCCTAGCCCACCGCGCAAGAGCTCGTACTCGATCTTCAGTTCGTCTTTGTCGCCGAGCACATCGTAGGGAGGGAGAAGCAACAGCGCTCCGGTCTCGTAGTCTATCTGATAATCTTGGTCGCGTCGCAAGAGCTTATACTCTTGTTCGCCCTCGCGTTTAATGTAGACGCGCTCGCTATTCTGTAAGACTGAAAGCCCCAGCACATAGAGCCCCCCAGGCACGGTGTAGTCGAACGTGATGCGCACGGCGCTTTGGGGATTGACGAAAAACTCTTCGGGGAAGTCCAAGGCGACGATCCCTTGATCAGGGAAGAGCGTGAAGCGAAATTGGGGCAGATCGGGGTCGGGAAGCTTCGTATACGTGTCCTGGCGCTTGATCTCGATGAGAAGTGTCTCTTCTTTGATGCTCTCGTAGCCCAAGGAGAAGAAGCGCCCGCGCTTGGCGCTCTCCAGGGGAAATGCCTCGTCACCCGCGGCGAGCACGACGTGCTTACTTAAATTTTTCAGAAAGTTCTGTTCATAGTCGGTGCCCTCCCCCAGGGGATACTCTTTAGCGTCCTCGTCGAAGAGATTGTGCTCGTCGTTGTAGTCTTCGATGTAGGTGCGGATCTGCTCGCGCAAGATCTCCAGAGCTGGGCGCTTGAGCACAAGGAAGCTTGAGCCGTTCTCGTTCACGACATCGTAGAGCGCCGGATCGAGCTCTGGCTCCGGATTCTCTTCGATGATCTCGATGATATACTCAAGGCCATAGTTGGCAAGCAGCGTGCGCAGCTCTGGGGTCAGCCCAAAGCGCAAGGAGATCACAGTAAATCCGGGGACGTAGCTGCGCAGCGGAAAATATTCGAGCCCTTTGATGTTCGTCTGATAGGGGGCTTCGAGCCAGGGCTGAGCGGGATCTTGGTGGGTAAATTCGAGGGTCTGTCGGCTGGTGTTGCCCCGGAAGATGCGCGACTGCGAAATCCCCTCCACGCGCGCGAACTTCCCCGAGAGCTTCATCGTCTCAGAAATGGTCCACGTGAACCATAGCCCCTTGAGCAGTCTATCCGTGGCGACGAAGTCGGAGCTGCCCGCGCGCATTGAGAAATCTTCGAAAGCGGCTTCGACCGTCTGGGCTTTGTAGCCGAGCTTGAAGTTCTGCAAGTTGCTCGCCTTGCGGTTATCGAGCTGAGCGCTGACGCGCAACACCCCGGAGATGGGCCAGTCTACTTGGACTCCAGCATCGAGCGTGAGCGCTATATACTGCTCGAAGAGCAACTGATTTGCGTAGCCGTGTCGCGAGAGCTCCCGCGAGTCCCCAAGCCCATACTTGACCGTCCAGCCCAGCTCGCCAAAGTAATTGATTGAAAGCGCGCCCTCATCGGGGGACGGCTCTTCTTGCGCCGTTGCCGTCACTATCATCCCGATCACGAGAGCACACACAAGCTTTATCATGCGATTCCCCATACGTCCTCCTTCTCTAGAACAGATATGCGACGGTGACTATTGTAGAGGCAGGCAGCTGCGGGTGCATCCGATAGGCCCAGTCGAGCCAAACACCCCTCCAGTGAACTCCCGCTCCGGTGCTCAGGGCTATGCCATCGTAGCCCAGGCGGATCTGTGCCCCGTTTATTGAGATCTCCAGCCCCGCGTGCACCTCGGGGCGACTTGGAATATCCCAGACTTCAAGGGCTGGCGTCACTGCCAGCCGCGGGTTTATAGCGAAGACCGAAGCTATAGCTACGCGCCATGAGATCGCTCTACTCCCCAAGAGATTCTCCGTGACTATGCCAGCTCGCAGGGTTCCTAGGTGAACAAGCGCTCCAAGATCTATTCCCCAGTGGGTCTCTTGGGGATCTCCGAAGAGCTTGCCCCGGACGCCTAAAGAGAGATTCCCCAACGAGAAAGCAGTGCCGACTAAGATTGCGGTCGCCGCGTACTGTGTCAGCTCACCCGAGGGGTTCCCAAACTCGTTGGTGCTCTCGATGGGCCCGGTATCTATATAGATGAGCTGCGCGCCCCAGCTGCGAGCTGCCCCCGTCAGCGCTATATGATGCACGACATCGAACGCGCGCTGATAGAACGCCGAGATCGTCAGTCTGCTCAGGGAAGCGAGTCCCGCGGGATTGTAAAAGACGGCGCTCTCGTCATCGGCGAGAGCGGTGAGCGCTCCGCCCATCCCATAAGCCCGCGCGCTTGATCCCATCTCGACGATGGGCTCGGCACGACTGCTGACGGAGAGCAGCGTTATGCTCACGATCCACAGGAAGTATCTCATAGCGATTACTTGCGCACGACCAAGGGGTAAGGGGCGCTGGGGCGGCCATCGGCACTCACGACCACAAGATAGAGCCCTGGGGCAAGGGGCTTGTTCTCTCGATCGTGCAGCCCCCATTGGAAGCGAGATCCCTCGGTGGGCAGCTGGCGCTTATAGACGAGCCTCCCCACAAGATCGAAGACCAAAAGCTCGACGGTGCTGGGGCTGCCCACGGTCGAGTAGAAGAGCGTCACCGAGCGTGTGGCGGGGTTTGGGCCGATCTTGAGCGCGGGGCGCCCTGCGCTCAACTGCTCTTGGAGCCCAAGTGTCTCAAAACCCCGGTCAACTTTGAGCTTGCCCGCCCCCCACGCCCGCGGATCAGTCGTGAACGCATCGTGCAGCGCTGTAGACTTCAACTGAGCGAGAATCCCCTCAGCAGTGAGAGTGGGCTGCGCTTGCAGGAGCAACGCTGCAGCGCCCGCGACGTGCGGCGCGGCCATAGACGTCCCCTGCATGGCGGCGTACTCCCCCCCTGGCAGGACGAGCTTTGTGCTCTGCGAGACTTCCGAGTTTTTCGCGAGCGCCGAGACGATAGCCGTCCCTGGGGCGGTCAGATCGGGCTTGATTCTCCCGTCGCGGGTCGGCCCGCGCGAGCTGAAGGGCGCTAACTGCCCCTCGCTCTGCGCGTCCGTGAAGCGATGGGGCTGGCCATCCATCCCAGTCCAAAAGATCTTCGTCGTATATGCCCCAACAGCGATGATCTTCTTGGCTGTCGCTGGCTCGGTCACGGTCGCGAAGGAGTCCCCTTCAGGGAAGTAGCCCATATCGGAGAGCCCCGGCCAGGCGTCGAACCTCCCACCTGTGCCCCCTTGGTCCGTGAGCGTGATGGACCATCGAGAGCCGGGCTGAACCCTCTCTAATGAGATGGCAATCGCGCGATCTCTGTTGCGCGGGTCTATCCCGCCCCCGGAGTTATCAATCTCCACTGAGCCGTCGGGAGTGTTTTGGAACTCCCCTTGGCCGCGCACAGCCAAGACGGTCTGAGGCGGACCGTTGATCCCCGGCGATGTCACGGAGACCGTAAAATTCGCCGACCCCGAATACCAAATATTCACATACGCATTCTCTTGCTGAGGGACAAACGTGAACGTGAACGCTTCGCGCGGGCGCAGCTGCCCTCCCATGTGAATCGTTCGATCGCCGTCGTTGCCTGCGGAAGCGACGATCGCTCGGCCGGGGCGCTCCAACAAAGCTTCGAGGCTCTGCTCAAAGAGGCTCGTCCCATCGTGCGGGCCAAAGTGCCCTCCCAAACTCAAATTGACGACCGCGGGCTTGCCCAGCCACTCCGCTTTGTCAAAGATATACCGCACCCCTTCGACAATATCTGTACTGAAGTAGCTCGTCTTGACGATGATCATCTCAGCGTTGGGGGCCATGCCCACGAACGTCCCTCCCGATGCTGAGCCATCCCCAAGAGCAATCCCCGCGGTGTGAGTGCCATGACCCGATTCGTCACGCTCATTCACTCTATTCATCCCTGAGCGCAACGCTGCTTCGATCTCTTCGCGCGTGTACTCGGTGCCAAACGGGACCACACGGGGTGTTCCAAAAGCTCCCGTCTCTGTCTGGTCCCACAGCCACAGAATCCGCGAAGACTCCTCGAAGCCATCGCCATCTCGATCAACACGAAAATCCTGATGAGTCCAGTCTATTCCCGTGTCCACAAAGCCAACGATGACCCCTCTTCCCGTCGCTGCCGGGAGAAGCTCGTGCAAGAGCCGCCCGCCTACTGCAGGGACGCTTCTATCAATATGGGGCTCCAGACGATAATCAGCCTCGATGAAGACGACTTCGGGGAGCTGAGCAAGCTCTCTCAATTCTTCGAGGGTGACCCGCGCGCTAAAGAGATCCCTGGCTAGAGGGATCATGCCCGGCTTTAGGAATGATCCTCTTGTCTTAATGAAGACGCCCACTCTCACTCCTGGTCCCCCCCTCTCGGCCGTTAAGGGGGTCTGCGACGAAGGGCCGTACACCGCCGCTAACGGGGCAAAGCAAGCTAAGTCCAGCTGAGGCTCATGCTGAGCACGATGGAGAAGAAGTCGCAAGAGCGGATCGAGCTTGGCCTGGGGGCCTTCGGAAAGTTCAAGAGAGCGCGAAGGGGGAACGGAATCTTCCGTGGTAGAGGGTGAAGGCAACGATGCTCCACTCATCAATATCAGGGTCGCAACG
>JAPWVB010000053.1 GCA_028275205.1 Candidatus Acetothermia bacterium | reverse complement strand
TAGAGCCGCCGCTTGAAGACGCGATCCTTCTCCGCTGTCGCCGGGGAGAGGATCTCCACGACTAGGTCTGGAGCTCCGCGAATCTCATCCTCACGGATGATGTGGCGCCGGGCTTTCCTGACAAAGAGAATATCGGGCTGGACCACCTGCTCTTCCCCAGGCTCCCCCAGCACAACATCTAAAGGAGCAAAGTAGATCTTCCCTAGGTTATGACGGCGGATATACTCCTCCAAGGGGCGGAAGAGCTCACGAGCAATCTCTTGATGCTCTGTATTAGGCGACGGGGCCATGATCAACTCTCCCTCCAGCAGCTCGAAACGTTGGCGCTCCGAGTAGGGCAGGCTCTTGTAATCTTCATACGTAAATTTAATCTGGGCTTTGGTGGCCATAGCGATCACCCCTGCTATGCTATCCCGCTCGCCCCGACCGCGCAACATCTGAATCTTCAAGCTTACTTGTGGCCGGTGCGCGCCCGCCGCCAGTCGCGCAGGATGGTGGGAAGGGTGAACGCCAACCCCCCCACAAAGATGATGAGCAGCAACAGCAAGACCGTATCCATCTCTACCCCCTCAGTCGCGCAAGAAATACAGACCGATCGCGTAAAAGCATATCCAGATCGCTCCCCCCACCAATGTCTAGGCCAAGATGAACTCTTTGCTGATGATCTGCCCAATCAATAAGGCCCCGGCCGCATAGTTGGCCACATCCATCAACTTTTCGGCAAGCACCTCGCGCTGTTTCGGATTCATCGCCCCCTAGTATAGCACACGTGCGCGTCGGGACACAAACCTCCCTGGGCCCGGAATCACGGAGCCCACAGAAAGAGCCACGGAGGGCACGGAAAGAGACGGCACCGTCCTTCCGTGTCCCCCGTGGTGATTCCGTGCTTTCCGTGATTCAAACGCCCCCCGAAAACAATCCGCCCCCGGGGTGCTCCCCCCAGGGGCGGCCAAGCCCATCTTGCCCTAGGCTCTCACTGTCCCTAACTCCTTTTGCAACAGCAGCCCGGCTAACCCAAATCGCTTGATCCAAGCTATCTGCGTGATTGATACGTGCCAACGACTCCGGCGCCAGTTGGGTCGTGTGGCAGACCGGGCAGCGATAGCGCCGAAGATTCCGCAGGCAGAGCCCCTCCACCACCTCGACCTCAAACTGCTCCGCGTTCATGGTTGCGCCGCAGCTGGGACAGGTGTCTTCGTCCGGGGCCCATTCGAGCTGCACTTCCTCCAGCTCGTCGAGATACTCGCTGAAGTCATGGGTCTCCCAGAAAGCAGCTTCTGCGTCTTCGGAGCGAAATCTCGGAAGTTTCATGGTCTCCTCTTCCTGAAGCGTTGGCGTTCGGCTCCCGTCATCTCCCGAGCGGTGATGACCTTGAACACCCCGCGGCCTCTTCTCGATGACCGCCTGGCTCCACACAAGCTTGCGAACGCGCACCGCCTTCTCCTGCCAGCATGGTCTTTCAGTTTACCCGATTTCGGGGAATTTGCCAAGGGCTTCCATCTGCTAAGCCGGATGCTTGAGCATCCGGCTATCTGCCCCTCTCCGCGCCGGGGAGGGGCCGGGGGAGGGGTCAAAAACCATCCGCCCTCGGGGCAGGCCGAGTCCGCCCTGGGAGCCCTATCCCCGGCTACCCATGATGTAAACCTCGCCGCTGCCAAAGTCAATCAGCAGACGCTTCCCCCGTAGCAATCTTGTCCCAATCAGAATATCGGAAGAGTCCGTGGCTACGGCGTAGACCTCCACACGCCTACGATCGAAGATAACCCATCCTCGGTAGACCTGCTCGCGCACGATGGCCCCTGAAGCTAATTCGTAGTCCTCAAACCCGAGCAACTCCCAATCGGATTGCTCGATAAGAGATTTCGGTACACTTAGGTAGCCGTTGAAACCGGTATCAATAACGGCTGTCTGTCGTCGGCGTTTTCTTCCCAACTCCAAGGTGAGAGCGACTAGGGGTTCACCGGACTTGTTGACTCGCCCGCGGAGCATATCAGCGGAGCTTGTGCACGGCGCGTTCCCCGACGCGGAAGAAGTAAAAGAGCTTTCCGGGGAACTGGGCCTGCGCGCGGCGGGCGACCTCCAACTCGTCATCCCCAAGGAAATAAGCCCCGGACTCTATTTCGATGGCCACAACCTGCCCGCGGTGCTTGGGGAGGAGGCGAGCTTCTAACCGGTGATAAAGCCGCTTGGCTTTCTCTATTTGTTTGGACATTATAACAACGCTCATGGCTCTCTTTTTATTCTACCCCACCGGCCCCAGCCGCGCAAAACCCCTCCCTCGCCCTCCCCGTTATGGGAAGGGAATGGGTGGGATCACGGAAAGCGCCACAGCAGGATAGTCGGCGGATGAATCCGCCAGGCTTCGCCTGGACCGTTCATCGTGCCGCCGCAGGCGGCACGATGAACGTCAAGCGAAGCTTGTCCCGTGCCTTTCGTGATTCAGATACTCTTTACACCCCGCGCACCCAGCGATCCAACGCCTGCAAGACGTCCAAGTCCGTGGGCACGCCACAGCTCTGATAGCTCCGCCCCTTGATCCACGCGTCTAAAATCCCCAACATCTCGATGTCGTCTATTCTATTGTCGGCTCCCGCGGCGCACGCGGCAAAGCCTCCCGCCGGCGGCGGTGGAGGTGTGGGCGGCGTCGGCGGGGTCGGGGGCGTGGGTCCGCCCGGCGGAGCCGCCAAGAACGGCGTAAACGTCACCTGCCCCACCGCCCCGTTGGGCGCGCTCGGCCCCGACGGACTGCCCCAGTAGTTATTCGTCGCGTCTAAATTCTCCCCGTTGGGAATAGACGCCTCCACCCCCGCTTGGGTGTTATTCGAAATCTCGCAGTTATTGACGTGATGGTCGCGAGCGGTGTCGGCCTGCACCCGAATCCCCTTGGTGTTGCCCGACAGCTTGCAGTCAGTCACGCGCAAGCCCAACAAGTCTTCGTTCGCGCTGACGGAGATCCCTGCCCCGACACCGTCGCGATTTCTGTCGTTGTTGGAAAATTCCCCGCCAGAGATCGAAACGTTTAAAATATCTCGTGATGCTGTGATTTCGACCCCATGATCGTTGTTGTCGTTGGCGACCGTGGGGTTGACTACTATCTCTTCGACAATCTCGCCGCGGATGCTCACGCCGGAACCCTGGCCCACAGCCGCGCGCGTGCCGTTCTGCTCGAAGCGATTACCCTGAATCGCGATCTTCGAGACTCGATCGTTGCCCAGGGCGTGCAAGCGCAGCCCAAAGCCCCCGTTGTTCGTAAAGACGCTCTCGCGGATGCTGATATTGCTGACGGGGGTAGTGCCCAGCGTGAGAATCTCTACCCCAGAGCCTTCGGCTTGGGGAGCCATCCCATCGCACGAGGTCGTGCCCGGCCCGCCCTGGCTCTCCCGCACCGTCGAGCTCTCTATGGAAATCTCGCCCATCGTCCCCGTGGTCGTGCGCACGCAGATCCCCAGCGCGCCGTTTTTCGCCAAGAGCACATTCTTGAAGCTCAGAGGGCCGATCTCAGCTGTGTTCGTTACGATGCGCACGCCGTTGTCGTCGGCCTGCTCGATGACGACATCTTGGAAGAGTACATTCGAGACACCAAAATCCGTGCCCGGAAGACTGTGCTCGATGAAGACGTTATGCCCGGCGTTGTTGCGGATGCGCCCGCCCACTATAGACAACTCGCGCAATCTCCCGGCGTTCTGCACCCAGACGCCGTGGCCGTTATTGCGCTCGATGAGCACGTTTGTAAATCTGAGACGCTCGGTGACTCCTGTGTTGGCGATCCAGACCCCTGGCGCGCCCATCATCGTCGTGGTGCTGAGCTCGTCGCCCTCGAACGAGACGTCCTCGACGAAGCCACCGTTAGCAAAGAGCACATTGAAATTCTGATTGGCTGAGATCGTGTTGCCGGAGAACGCAACGCCGCTGACGCCCCCGGCGTTGCCGAACCGCACTCCTCCTACAGTGTTGCCCCGAATGGTGTTGCGCGAGAGCTCTAGCTCCTCCACGCTGCTTGAGTTCACAAAAACAACGCCGTCGGCAGCGTTGTTGTTAATGCGATTATTGCTGATGGAGAGCGTGCGGACGCGCCCGTTGAGAAAGCCGATCCCCGCGCCGCTGTTGGTCTCAAGCGTATTATCAGCGATCACGGCATCTTCGAGGGCGCCGGTGTGTATAAAACTGATGCCGTTGGCCACGATGCTGCGCAGTTGATTGCCGAGAATTCGCAAGTTGCGCAGATCCCCGTTGCCATTGCTTTGGATCGCTGGGCCCGCCGTAGACGTGACGACGTTCCCTTCGATCGTGATGTTCTGGGTAGCGCCCATGCCGACGTTGATCTGGATACCCGCTGGGCCGGCATTATCGTTGATCGTGAACCCCTGTCCCGCAGCGCCGATCTGCACGCCGTTGGCCTGAATAAGAATCTGCCCGTTCAGGGTCGCCCCGACGTTGGCCAATATTTTGAGATTCTGCAGGGTCACCGTGACGGTGGCTACGTAAGCCCCCGGCATGACCACACACGTATCCCCGGCAAGAGCCGTCTGGCCGGCATCCGGCCCAGCAGTCAGCGCGATACCGGCAGCGCAATTAGCAAAATCTAGAGAATTTGTGACCTTCAGCTCCTTCGCAACTACTGGCCCGCCAAGGACGAGCACCAACCCCGCGACAATTATAAGAAGACGCATCCTGCCTCCCTCCTTCACGAATGAGATCGGATGAGCTATTGTACCCCCACCCACCCGCGCCGCGCAAACGAAGGGGGAAGATCTACGGCTTGATCGTCTCGCAGCCGCTGTCGCCGGGATTGCCGGGCCTCAGAATCGTCCCGTTGGGAGCACGCGCCTCGCTGTTGCCCCCCAGAATGACTGTATCGTTGCCTGGCCCGCAGGAGATCACATCCGCCCCGGAAAACTCCCCCAGCACAATGAGATCGTCGCCGTCCTCGCCAAAGACGTAGTCGGTGTTCTCGTCCTCGACGAGCGTGATGCGATCGTTGCCCAGGCCCCCGTAGAGGAAATCCTTCCCCAGGCCATCGCTGAGGGCATCATTGCCGGCGTCGCCCATGAGGATATCGTTGCCCTCGCCGCCGCTGAGGGTGTCGTCGCCCAGGCCGCCAGCGAGGCTGTCGTTGCCCACCCCGCCGTCGAGGCTGTCGTTGCCCTCGCCGCCCACGAGCCGATCATGGCCCAGCCCGCCGCTGAGCCTGTCGTTGCCCGGCCCGCCGCTGAGGCGATCGTCCCCCTCGCCCCCGTCCAGCTCGTCGTCCCCTTCGTCGCCGCTGAGGCCGTCGTCGCCCCCGCCGCCAAGGAGGATATCGTTTCCGGCTCCACCGCTGAGGCTATCGCTATGGGGGCCGCCGTCGAGCCGATCGTTGCCGTCCTCACCGGCGAGCGAGTCCGCCCCGTCTCCCCCTTCGAGCTGGTCGTCCTCCGGGCCGCCTTGCAGCGTGTCGTTGCCGGCGAAGCCCTTCAGCCGGTCCTTGCCCGGCCCGCCCACAAGAGTATCCTTGCCCAAGCCACCGTCGAGGATGTCGTTCCCCGGGCCGCCGTCGAGCATGTCGTCGCCATCCTCGCCCCAGATCGTGTCGTTGTCGGCCTCGCCGAAGAGCTTATCGTCCCCTCCGGCGCCATAGATCGTGTCGTTGCCTGCCAGGCCCCGGATCGTATCGGGCCCGCTGGTGCCCACCAAGACGTCATCCCCGTTGGTCCCGCGGATCGTCGCGGCCAGGGCTATCCCCACCACGGCGGCCACGGCGACCAGGACGCCGAACGCTGTCCCTCGGCTGATCCGCATCAAAACGCGCCTCCCTTGCGTATAAGATTGTTCGCATTATAGGGAGTGCTGTGAGGACGGCCAAGGACGTCGGGGACGTGGGGGGGTCTTGCTTGTCCGGTAGCTCCTCGCCCTTTCATCCATCGGCTATCCTACCCCGCTCGCCCCGGCCGCGCAACTCTGAATCACGGAAAGCACCAGACTTCGTCTGGACTATAGAGCAGCCAAGCTCGCTCACGGGATTCCGGGCTTACTTGTGGCCGGTGCGCGCCCGCCGCCAGTCTTGCCACAGCGTGGGCAGAACGAACACCGAAGCGATGACAAAAATCCCGACCAAAAACACATAGAGCGGCAGCATCTCCATCACTGTTCACTCCCTTCGTCTTTGAATCTTAGCAGAAAGTACGCATAGGTGTAAAGCCCGGCCATCACCGCCAGCCCTAAGAGGGTCAGCTCCCAACGGAAGCCTTGTTCGCTAAAGAATTGGCCGAAGATCAAAGCACCGGCGGCGATATTGCCAACGTCCATCAGTTTCTCGGCAAAGACTTCCCGCTGTTTCGGATTCATCGCCCCCTAGTATAGCACACGCGCGCGTCGGGGCCCAATCTCTCTGGGTCTGGAATCACGGAAAGCACGGAAAGAGCCACGGAAAGCATGGAAAAAATCTTCCGTGCCCCTCCGTGATTTCCCCCTCACCCTTTCTTCCCTCTCCGCGCCGGGGAGGGGCCGGGGGAGGGGTCAAAAACAATCCGCCCCCGGGGGTGCTCCCCCCAGGGGCGGCCCAAGTCCGATCAAAAACAGCTACTATCTCAACACGACGAGCTTAGCGATCTTGCTCGTGAGCGTCTGGCCGTCGGCGCCCTGCACCGTCACGACGTACAGATAGACGCCGTTGGCCAGCTCAGAAGCGGCCGAGAAGGGCACGACGTTGCCCTGCGCCGTCTGGCTGAAGACCAGCTTGCCCGTCATCGAGAAGACGCGCACCGTCGTCTGGGCGATGCCCACGCCCTCAACGATGAAGTACGCGCCAGAGCTGCGCACCGGCTGCTGGCTGAGCGTGATCGCCTTCACCGCGAGCGCCACCGGCGCACCCAGGACTTCGACCGTGAGCGGCTGCAGCTCGGACTCGATGCCCGGCACGGCGGCCTTGACCCGCCCAGCGATCGTGTACAGCCCGGGCTGGGCCGTGGCCGGCACGGTCACCTCATAGCTGACGGAGACCGTGCCCTTGGCGTTGAGCCAGAGCCACTTGTTCTCCGAAGCTTTGAAGTACGCGCCGCTCATCTGGACCGGCTTGGCCGACCAGCCCGCCGGGAGCGCCTGGCTGAGCAAAAGCCCGCTGATGCCGTCCTTGGCGTCCACGTTCACCGTCACGACGAAAGAATCGCCGGGGCGGACGGCGCGGACCGAGGCCCCGAGCGTGGCGAAATTGCTCGCCACGCTCAGGGTCGCGCTCTGAGAAGTCATCTTGCCGCCAAGCGGCACAGTCAGCTGGCTCTGCTTCACCCACAGATCAATGAGCTGGATGATCTGAGTGTCGCTGATCGTCACCGGTGGGCTGCAGCCGGGCACAGCCCCGCCCCGGACCCACAGGTCAATCGCGGTGATGATCTCCGCGTCATCGATCTTCTGGTTCTTGGGGTTGTTATCCAGGGCGAACGGCAGGCATGCCGCAGTCCCAGCGACGCTCACCGTGACGGACTTGGTGCTGCCGGAGGGCTGCGCCGTGACCGTCACCGTGTAGGTGCCCGGCGTCTGGAAGATGAAGCTGAAGACGTCCACGCGGCTGCCCGCAGGGTTGACCGTGATCTGCCGGCTGAACTGGTTCACGACATTGCCCAGGCCGTCCTTGATCACGACCGTCACTTCCTGCGTGCCCTCTTCCGTGCCGTTGTTCTTGATGGTGTAGTTGAAGGTCACGCTATCGCCGACGGTGACGTCGGTCTTGTCCGCCGTCAGGGACTCGACGACGAAGTCGGTCTCCGTTGGGACGGCGGGCTCGCCCAAGAACGGCTTATACTTGACCTTCTGGCTGACGCGATCGCCGATGCCGCCGGGGTTATCCGCGGCCTTGGGGCCGGAGGGCTCGCCCCACCAGTTGTTGGTGGCGTCGAACTCCTCGCCCGGCGCGAGCGCCGACGCGTCCACGCCGAACTTCTCGTTGCGGGCGATGTTGTTGTTGTTCGCCTTGGAGCCTGCGGCCTTGTGCACCAGGATACCCGTTTCGTTGTTGCGGATGTCGTTCTTGCTGATCGTGGTGTTGGTGGCCTTGAGCTGGATGCCCACGCCCGTGCCGTTCTTGCCCACGATCTTGTTGTCGGTGACCGAGAGGTCGGTGCCGCGCTGCACGGCCTCGATGTAGACGCCGATGCCGTTGCCGGAGAGCTTGCAGCCCTTGACGGTGCCGGTGATCAAGTCCCGTCCGGCAAAGAGGCTGACGCCCTCCTTGACGTTGTCGTTGGCCGTGCAGTTCTCGACCAGGACGTTCTGGGCGATCTGGCGTCCGGCGGCGCCGACGCGGATGCCGCCGTAGTTGCCGTTGGCGGTCGTGCCGCGCACGGCGATCTGGCTGAGGTCTTCGTTGGCGGTCACCTGGACGCCGTCGCCGACGGTGTCGCGGTTGCGGTCGTTGTTGTTGAACGTGCTGTTCTCGACGAGCACGTTGCTCACGTTGCGCGCAGCCGAGACGAACGCGCCGTG
>JAPWVB010000055.1 GCA_028275205.1 Candidatus Acetothermia bacterium | reverse complement strand
GGTCGAAAAGGCCCTCGCACGAGAAGTCGGTGCGGAGACGATCCTGCGGCGACAATTGCAAAGTCTCCCTCACGATCGCTGGGACTATCTTCTGATAGATTGTCCTCCGGCGCTGGGGATTCTGACGATCAACGCCCTGGTGGCCGTGAGGGAGGTCCTCGTGCCCGTGGAGGCGCACGTGCTCGCTCTAGAGGGCTTGGCGCAGCTCCTTCAGACCGTGGCGGTCGTCAAGGAGCGCCTCAACCCCGACTTAGAGATCTCCGGGATCTTAGCGTGTCGCGTGGACGGGCGGACTCGGCACGCGCAAGAGGTCGTCGAGCAGTTGCAGGGCCGTTTCGGGAACCTTGTCTACAATACTGTCATTCGGGAAAACGTCCGTCTGGCGGAGTGCCCCTCGTTTGGGAAGCCCATCACGCAGTACGATCCGCGCAGCTATGGCGCGGCAGATTATCGAGCCCTAGCCCGAGAGATCATCCGTCAGGAGAGAGGGAGGGAGTAGGCATGGCCAAGCGTCGCACCATTGGGACAAACCCGCTCGATGCAGTCATCCCGGCTCGTCCGTCAGAGGGTGCGCCCACGAAAAAAGTCATCAAAGAGCGTTTGACGGTCCATCTGCCCGTTGAGCTGATCGAGCGCGTCAAGAATGCCGTCTACTGGACGCCAGGGCTAACGCTTGCTGGACTCGCGGAGGAGGCACTCACTGCCGCGGTCGAGCGATTAGAACGCGAACGCGGCGAGCCCTTCCCGCCACGCAAGACAGAGCTGAAGGGTGGACGACCCCTAAAGTAGGGGCAGGGGTGCCCCCTGCCCCTACGTAGGGTTGGGTTACGCCTTCTTGACGGTGAGCTTGTCGCCGGCTTCGACGACTTTCAGGCGCTTGCGCACCATCTCTTTGAGTTCGCGGCCGGCGCGGAAGGCCGGGACGACCTTGCTGGGCACCAGCAGCCGCTGGCCGGTCTGCGGGTTGATGCGGCTGCTGCTGCGGCGCGGTCGGGCCGCGAAGCTGCCAAACCCGGTGATGCGCACGGTCTGGCCGTCGGCAAGCGATTTAGAGATCGCGCTGAAGATCGTGTTGACGGCCTCGCGCGCGGTGCGCTTGGGCATGCCCGTCCTCTGGGCAACGGTCTCGATGAGCTCTGCTTTGTTCATGTCGAACCCCCTTTGGTGGTTGCTAGTATGGTAGCTGTATTGTAGATCAAAGGTGGCACAAAAGTCAAGTCCGAAGCCCTCTCGAGGGCCTTCACCAAGGCGGCGTTGCTCGGATTTCTCGATTCCTAAAGTAAAAGTGAAGAAGTGCGCCTTCGCAATCTTGCCCAGCTCTTCCTCCCAAACTATACTCTGGGATGGGTGAGTGAAGATGGCTTCTGGGCCAGGCCTACTGGCAGCTCTTGGATTTTATCTTCTTCTGTGGGTAGTCATTCTCTTCGTGCCGTTCGTCGCGGCCCCGCTGAAGCATTTCATCGCTGACCTCCAGCTCTTCGTTGGGGTCGCTTCGCTCCTCCAAGATCTGCTGATGGTACTCGTGTTAGTCGCGTTCATCAAGCTTAAGGGCTTTGCGACTGCCGCAACGTTGGGCTTCAAACCAGCTCGCTTCAGTCTTATGCTGTGGGGTGCTTTGGGTGTTGTTCCCGTGGGGATGATGAGTGGGCTGTTGCTCTGGCCCTTGATAGAAGCTCTGCCGTGGCTGATCTCAAAAGAATTAGAGCTTCTGGTGCGGCTATCGCGCTTCAGCGAGCTTCCCATATATCTCTTCTACGCGCTGGCGCTCAGCGTCGGACCGGCGATCAGCGAAGAGCTCGCGTTTCGAGGTGTGATCTTACAAGGGCTGCGCAGCCGGCTAGGAGCTGTCAGTGCTGTCGTCGTGACTTCGGTACTCTTTGGAGCGATCCATGTGGATGTCCTGCAAGGGCTGGGAGCGATCGTGACTGGGATCTATTTGGGATATCTTACGGTACGCTCAGGGAGCATCCTCCCAGCGATGGTCGCGCATGGGGTGAACAATCTGTGGGCAACTGTCGAAGCCAGCTTTTTGCAAGCGCTCAACCCTCAAATGAGCCCCAGAGATATTCTCTTGAGCGTGGGCTACCCGGTTTGGGTCTATGGGATAGCGGGGGTAGTGCTGATCGTAGCGATCTTCAGCTTTCATCGCGCGGCGAGAGATTAATCGCGCGGGTCAGGGTGTTCTAAGATCGCCCTGGCTTGGGCTTCACGATATGCTCTCAGAGCGTCGCGATAGTGGGGATATTTGTTGGCCAAGATCGCCGTAGCTAGGAGCGCCGCGTTGATTGCCCCGGCCTTCCCAATAGCTAATGTGCCCACGGGGACTCCCGCGGGCATCTGCACCATCGAGAGCAGCGAATCCAGCCCAATAAGCTTTGATTCCATCGGCACTCCCAGCACCGGCCGCAGCGTCTGCGATGCGATCACTCCCGCTAGATGCGCCGCTCCTCCTGCCCCAGCGATGAAGACCTCCACCCCGCGACCCTCCGCAGATTCTATATATTCCCGAAGCGCCTCCGGCGTACGGTGCGCGCTGAGCACCCGCACTTCGCAGGACACTCCCAACCCCTCGAGAGTCTTAACAGCATGCTCCATCGTCTCCCAGTCGGACTTCGATCCCATCACGATACTCACCAACGGCTGCTGCATAGCTCGCCCCCTTGCGCTATAATTATGCTCATGAAGATTCTAGGGATATCCGGAAGCCTCCGCAAGAATTCGTATAACACCGCGGCGTTGCGTGCCGCCGCCGAACTCCTTGCCCCACATAGTTCCCTAGAGATCTTCGATCTGGCTCCCATCCCTCTCTATAACGAAGATCTTGAGCCCCTCCCCATAGCTGTGCGCGCCTTGGGGGATCGCATCGCCGCGGCTGATGCCGTGCTCATCGCCACCCCGGAGTACAATCACTCCGTCTCGGGGGTACTCAAGAACGCGCTCGATTGGGTCTCGGCTCTGCCGGACAAGCCGTGCGCGGGCAAGCCCGTGGCCATCTTTGGCGCGAGCATTGGGCGGTTTGGCACGCTGCGCGCCCAGCTCCATCTGCGCGAGATCTGTGCGGCGCTGGAGATGCTCGTGCTGCCCAGGCCCGAGCTCTTCATCTCCCACGCCCAGGAGAAGTTCGACGCTCACGGGAGGTTGATCCATGCGGAGACGCGCACGCGCCTCAGGGAGCTCCTGAGCGCCCTGCACGCGTGGACAGAGCGATTCTCTATCCTACCCCAGAGGTGATCATCTATGGAAGAGAAGTCCTACAGCCCCGGCCTGGAAGGGGTCATCGCCGCGGAGACGCGGATATCGTTCCTCGACGTGGAGCGCGAGGAGATCGTCATTCGAGGGTACAATCTGCTGGAGTTGATCCGCAGGCGCAGCTATGTGGACGTCGTGGGGCTGCTTGTGGAGGAGCAGCTTCCCACGGAGGCGCGGCGAGCGGAGCTGGAGGGGCAGCTTGTGGGGGCTGCGGTGCCCCCGGCCGTCTATGAGATCTTAGCGAAGCTGCCCGCGTCTATGCACTCTATGGACCGGCTGCGCACGGCGGTCTCGGCGCTGGCGGGGTTCGATCCCGAGGCAGACACGGCAGATCCGCAGCGAGAGCGCGCCAAAGCCCCTCGCCTCATCGGGCAGATCGCCCAGATTGTAGCTAATCTCCCGCGGATCGCCCGCGGGGGGAAGGCCATCCCCTTCCATGGGGGGCGCTCGTTCGCCGAGAACTTCTTGCGCACGATAGTCGAGCGCGAGGTCTCGCCCACGGAGGTGCGCGCCTTCGATCAGATCTTGATGGCCTACAGCGAGCACGAGCTGCCCAATTCGACCTTTGCTGCTCGGGTCGTCGCCTCCACGCTCTCCGATGTCTATGGGGCGCTGTGCGCGGCCATCGCCTCGCTCAAGGGGCCGCTCCACGGGGGAGCTAATGAAGCGGTCATGTATATGCTGCAGGAGGCCAAGACCCCCGAGGGCCTGGAGCGCCTCATCCGCGAGAAGCTCGCGCGCAAGGAGCGCATCATGGGCTTTGGCCATCGGGTCTATATGCACCGCATGGACCCGCGGGCGCAGCTACTCAAGGAGGTCGCGCGCGAGCTCGTCTCTGCCAAGGGGAAGGGCGCCGATCTCTTGGCGATGTGTGAGCGCGGCGAGGAGGTGATGCGCGCGGAGAAGGGGCTCTATCCCAACCTCGATTACTACGCCGCGCCGCTCTACGCCCTGCTGGATATCCCCATCGAGCTGTATACGCCGATCTTCTTTGCCGCGCGCTCTGTGGGTCTTATAGCCCACGTCATCGAGCAGCATCGCGAGAATCGGCTCTACCGCCCGCGCGTGCGGTATCTGGGGCCCCGCGGGCTCACCCTATGAGAAGATACGACCCGGTCCTAGAAGAGATCGCCGACTATGTCGTGGAGAGCTCTCTAGAGAGTGAGCGTGCCTACCAGACGGCGCGGGTGGCGCTGATGGACGCGCTCGCGTGCGCGCTGATGGCGCTGCGGTCCCCAGAGTGTACCAAGCTCCTGGGCCCGATCGTGCCCGGAAGTATAATCCCCTGCGGGGTGCGGGTGCCAGGAACGAGCTTCGTGCTCGATCCGGTGCAGGGGGCGTTCGCCATCACCGCGCTGATCCGCTGGCTCGACTATAACGACACGTTTCTGGCGCGGGAGTGGGGGCATCCCTCGGATAACTTCGGGGCGATCTTGGCGGTGGCGGATTATCTCAGTCAAGCGCGGCGGCGCTGGGGCGAGCCACCGCTCACCGTCTCTGAGGTGCTCACCGCGGCGATCAAGGCGTATGAGATTCAAGGGGTGCTCTCGCTCGAGAACAGCCTCAACCGGCGGGGGTTCGATCACGTGCACTTTGTGAAGGTCGCCTCTACGGCAGTAGCGGCGCATCTTTTGGGGGGTGATCGCGAAGCGGTGCTCAGCGCCCTGAGCCATGCGTTTCTTGATGGGGCGGCGCTGCGCACCTACAGACACTTTCCCAACACCGGGCCGCGCAAGTCCTGGGCCGCGGCCGATGCCGCCAGCCGCGCGGTGCGCTTGGCGTTCTTGGCGCTCGCGGGGGAGCCAGGCTATCCCACGGCGCTGTCGGCGCCGACGTGGGGCTTTGAAGCCGTTATTCTGGGCGGGGAGCCCCTCAAGCTCGCCCAGAAGTTGGGCAGCTTCGTCATGGAGAACGTGCTCTTTAAGGTCTCGTACCCCGCAGAATTTCACGGGCAGACCGCGGTGGAGGCGGCGCTGCAGCTTCACCCTTGTGTTCGGGACAAGCTTGGGCAGATCTCTCGGATCGTCATCGAGACCCAGGAGTCGGCCATGAGGATTATCAATAAACCTGGGCCCTTCACCAATCCCGCCGATCGCGATCACTCGCTGCAGTATATGACGGCGGTGGCGCTGCTGTATGGGGAGCTGCGCTACGAGCACTACGAGGAGCCCATCGCCTCCGACCCCAGGATCGCCGAGCTTATCGCCACGATGGAGGTGCGCGAGAACCCCCAGTTCAGCCGGGATTATCTGGACCCGCAGAAGCGTTCCATCGCCAATGCCCTGCAGATCTTCTTCCGCGACGGCACGGCGACCGAGCGGGTCGTGGTGGAGTATCCCCTGGGGCATCCGACTCGGCGAGCCGAGGCCCTCCCTCAGCTGCGGGAGAAGTTTCGTGCGGCGCTGCTCTCTGTCTATCCCGCGCGCAAGGCCGAGCGCGTCTATCGTCTGATTGCCGAGGATCCTGCACTGATGGGGATGAGTGTGGATCATCTACTGGCGGAGCTGGCTTTCCCTTAAGGAGGTCCTCATGCTTTTGGGAAGGATTCCTTCGCACCAGGAGCTTGTGGAGCGCTTCTGTGAGCGCCTGCGGCAGGGGCGATTGATCATTCCGGGGGCTGTCGATCCCTTGGCGGGGCTGCTCGCCAAGCGCGCGGGGTTTTCTGTGTTGTATCTATCGGGGGCGGCGCTGTCGGCCAGTTACGGCTTGCCCGACGTGGGCGTCCTCACCCTCGACGAGGTGGCCGCGCGCGCGGCTCGCATCATTGCGGCCACGGGCCTGCCCTTGGTAGTGGACATAGACACGGGCTTTGGGGAGGTTTTTAACGCCGTGCGCGCGGCGCAGGAGCTGCGGCGCGTTGGGGTGGCCGCGGTGCAGCTGGAGGATCAAGAGATGCCCAAGCGCTGCGGGCACTTGGAGGGGAAGCGCCTCGTTCCCCCGGAGGTGATGGTCCAGAAGATCCGCGCGATCAAAAGAGTTTGCCCTACGCTCTTCGTGCTGGCGCGCACCGATGCGCGGGCCGCTGAGGGCCTGGAGGGAGCGATAGCGCGCGCGCGGCTCTATGGAGAAGCCGGAGCGGATGCGATCTTCCCCGAAGCTTTAGAGAGCTTAGAAGAATTCCAACGGGTGCGCGAGGCTCTCAAGCTGCCGTTGCTTGCGAACTTGACAGAATTTGGCAAGACTCCCCCGCTGACGGCCGAGGAGCTCTTTCAGATCGGGTACGAGATGGTGCTCTTTCCCGTCTCGGCGCTGCGCGTGGCGGCCAAGGCGATGGAGGAGTTTTATGTGCACTTGGCTCAGAAGGGCTCCACGAGAGAATTTCTCGATCGCATGCAGACGCGCGCTCAATTGTACGCGCTCATCCAGTACGCCGCCTACGAGGAGTTCGATCGCGCGATCTCGCACTCGTGAGCGCTCTTAGCTTTTGAGCAGGTGCTCTGGCATCTGCACGGCGACGACTTCGCCGCGCGCGCAGACTTCCCCGTTGGCGATGAGTCTGGATTCGACGATGACTTTGCGCCCGCTGATCTCCTTCACTGTTGCGCGGACTTCCAAGGGCACGCCCAGCGGCGTCGGACGGAGATAGTCCACTTTCAGAGAAGCCGTCACGAAGCGCAATGGGGGCTCGCTGCCCATCTCGCGCCCTTGGGCTTTATACGCAGCTGCCGACGCTGTGCCCGTGGAGTGACAATCAATGAGCGAGGCGATCAGTCCGCCGTACACATACCCAGGGATCGCGATGTGATAGGGCTTGGGCGTGAAGCGGCAGACGGCTTCGTCGCCCTCCCAGTAGCTCTTGATGTGCAGCCCATGCTCGTTGAGCCGCCCGCAGCCGTAACAGTAGCTCAGATTGTCGGGGTAATAGTCTTGAAATGCTTTCTGTTCCATAGCGATCACGATCAATTGGTGCTCAACGTCCCAACGATGGTCAGAACGTTATTGATGAGTTTGGGCGTGGCTTGGAGGCACGCCGACTTCTGCCCAGCGGTGACAAAGAGCGCGAAGGGCACCTCAACTGCGAGAGGGATCTGTTGGCTTCCTGGCCCGATGATGATCCCGATCCGTCTGTAGAGAGCTGTTGTGTATGAGAACTGCAACGTTTGAGCGAACGACTGCACGGTCAAGAACGCCGGCGGTGCGACACCGATCTCGAAGAGCTTTGCGGTGTCAGAGATCGTGGCGATCACAGCGGGCTCGGTGATGGGTACGTTGACGTCGCTTTTATTAGGGAAATCTTGCGGGCACGTCGGCGCAGGGGCTTGCGGGATTTGTGGAGCGGGTGGAGCCGGGGGCACGGCTGGGGTCACCGTGATGAGCGAGAAGAGAATCTGAAAGATTCCCACAGGGCCCAAGAAGGGCGCAACAGGGAAGATCGGGGTCGTGCCGCTCACGGGAAGTAGTACAAACGCTCCGATGGTACCCGTGGGGATGTCTAAGAGCGCGGCGGCGAAGGGGTTGGCGATGACAACGATCCCGTACTTGCCCGAAAAATCTCGTCCCGCGAGCTTGGCGCCCTGGGGGATGTCAATCGTCCCGTAGACGATATACGGGACTTGTCCAGCGACCAGAGCGACGAGCGCGAACGCTTCCGTGAAGAGCGTCCCGGTGATGCCGGTGCTGCTGCGCACCTGTCCAAAGGGCTGGCGCTTCTGGAACTCATCGGCCCACGCTGAACCAGCGATTTTAGTTTTTTCTTGGAAGACGCTCTGCAATTCAGAAAATTTCGGGTCATCGGGGAAGACAACTTGGGCTGGAGATTGCTGGGCGAGGAGCACCAGCGGGCCAAACACAACGGCTATCAAGAG
>JAPWVB010000052.1 GCA_028275205.1 Candidatus Acetothermia bacterium | reverse complement strand
GCCGTAGGGGCGACACTCGCTTGGAGGCGCATCTGGAGCTGATAGGCCATGCGCTCGATAAGCGTGAGGAAGATCTGTTCTTTATCGAGAAAGTACTGATAGAACGTACCGTTGGCGACGCGGCTACGGCGGCAGATTTCAGCAACACTTGCTTGGCGGAAGCCACGACGACTAAAGACGCTGGCGCCAGCGCGCAACAATGCTTCATACGTCGCTGTACCGCGCTCAGTTGAAGGAGAACACCTGATCTTCATCGTTGTTCATACTTATGCTACGGCGCTGGAGCGATCACGTCAAGGCTCTAGCATATAGCGACGATTTCTCTTACAATATCGCTCTGAGATCTCACCTTCACCCCCAGCCCCTCTCCCCTCTGAGGGAGAGGGGAGAAAAGGGGTGAGGGGAAAAGGAGGAGCGATATGAGTGCTCGCAAAGTTTTTGTAGTCGGGCTTGTGCTGGCCCTGTCGGCGCTGGGAGTGAATTATTCCCTCGTCTCCCAGGAAGCCCCAGCCAAAGGCCCCATCGAAGCGTTCGTCGCGGAGATGAAGGCCTTCCCCGGGTTCTTCAATCTCTATCTCAAGAAGGACGGCACCCTCTATCTCGAAGTCACCCAAGAGCACTTCGGCAAAGACTTTTTGGTCGTGGTCCAGATGGCTCGCGGCATCGGGGAGTCGTTTCTCTTGACGGGCTACCCGCTCGACTCGGATCTGTTGCAGTTCAGGCTGCGTAACGATAAGATCGAGCTGCTCACGCGCAATCCGTACTTTCGGGCCGCTCCGGGAACCCCTCTTGAAAAAATGGTGCAGTTGGGCTTTCGCGACTCGGTGCGTCGCTCGTTCTCGATCATCGCCCGCGACGATGCCGCCGGACGGTACTTGATTGACGCTACGAGTCTGTTCGTCTCCGATTGGCCCAACTTAGCTGACTATCTGCCGGCGATCTTCAAGACGGGCTTTCGGCTTGATCCCAGTCGCTCAACGATCTCGTCTGTGAAGGGCTTTCCCAGAAACGTCGAGATCGAGGCCGACTTGATGTTCGCGGCTTTAGCGCCATTGACCAACGTCCCCGACAGAATCTTCGCGATCCTTCCGGACGAGAAGACCCTCCCCATCGCGCTGCACTACAGCGTGCTCGCGCTCCCCGAAGAGCCGATGAAGCCCAGATTAGCCGACGACCGCGTGGGATACTTCGTCACGACATATAAAGACTACGAGCGCCAGACCGATCCGACCAACTCCGTTCGCATCATCAATCGCTGGCGCTTGGAGAAGAAAGACCCCTACGCGCCGCTCTCGGAGCCCGTCAAGCCCATCATCTTCTATCTCGAAAATACGATCCCCAAGGAGTTCCGGCCGTACATCAAAGAGGGAGTTGAAGCGTGGAACAAAGCGTTTGAGGCTGCAGGGTTCAAGAATGCGATCCTCGCGCTCGATCAGCCCAACGATCCCAACTTCGACCCTGCCGACGCTCGGTACTCGACGATCCGCTGGATGCCCTCGGTCTCGTCGGTCTTTGCTATTGGTCCCTCGGATGTAGACCCGCGCTCTGGGGAGATTCTGAACGCAGATATTCTCTTTACGGCCGACTGGGTGCGGGCGCTCACTAACGAGTATCTCCGCATGGTGGACAGCCCCACAGCGTTCATAGAGCGTGAAGAGCAAGCTCGTGAGCTGGCGCGGCTCCTCAACCCCGACAACGTGGGCAAGCTCTGCGCGTATGAGGCGGGCTTAGCTCCGCATATGGCGCTCTTACACATGACGCTTGCGGCCGATGGGCTTGTCGGCCCTGGCGGCCAAATCCCCCTCGAATACATCGGAGCAGCCCTGCGCGAGACGACCATGCACGAGGTGGGGCACGCCCTGGGACTGCGCCATAACTTCAAAGCGAGCTTTGCTACCCCGTTTGAGAAGCTCCATGACCCAAGCTTCACCCAACAGCACGGGATCACCGCGTCGGTGATGGAGTACAATCCGCCCAACATTGCGTCGGATCGCGAGCACCAAGGGGAGTACTATAACTCGACCGTGGGCCCGTATGATATCTGGGCGATCCAGTGGGGCTACAAGCCCGTGGGCAACGAGACGCTTCAGCCACACCCTGAACTCCAAGCGATCGCCCAGCAACACGGCGAGCGTGAACATCTCTACGGCACCGACGAAGACGCGTGGAATTACCCCTACGCGCTCGATCCCGCGATCACCCAATGGGATTTAAGTGACGACCCCATCGCGTACTACACGGGTTTACAGAAATTAGTGGAGCGGCTCTGGCCGGGGCTCGAGGAGCGCGTGATCGCCGAGGACGCTGAATATTGGCCGCTGCGCAGCGCGGTGAACGTCTTGCTCTATCAGCAGATGCGCGGGTATATCAGCTATGTGAAGGCCTTGGGCGGGATGGAAGTGACCCGCGCGCACAAGGGCGACGTGCTCACGCCGCTGAAGGTTCTGCCCGCGGAGCAGCAGCGCCGCGCGTTGCGCTTCGTGCTCGATGCGTTCAGCCCGGAGATCCCAAAGCGCTTCCCCAAACACTTGCTCGACAAGATGCCGCGCGAGCGCTGGTGGGACTGGGCCTCAAGCTGGAGCGTGGGCCAGCGCTTCCATTTCCCCATTCACGATGCGATCACCGGGATGCGAGCGCAAGTGCTCACGGCGGCGTTCTGGCCGGAGCGCCTGCGGCGCATCGTGGACAACGCCTATCGCTCCGACGAGGAGAACCCGTACACGCTCGCTGAACACTTTATGAGCTTCACTGACGCTATCTGGGCTGACGTGTTCAGTAAGCAAGCGCCCACGGACTCGTTCCAGCGGGCGATCCAGAGCGTCTATGTTGATCTCTTGATTCAGTTGGCTACCGACGAGTCCCCCGATCGGGTGAGCGACGCTGCGGCGATGGCATACTCCGAGCTCGCTCGGATAGACAAAGCGATCAGCGATCTGTTGGTCGAAGGGGTCAAAGACCCATTGGCCAAGGCGCATCTTCTGGAGGTCCAACATCGCATTCGAGGAGTTATAGATACGGAGCAATAGCAGCGCAAAAGAACCAACTTGGGTAAGGCGGACTTGACAAGCAACACACAATGTGTTATAGTGTGTACGCTGTACGACTTGTCTAGTGGTCACACCAGCCAAGTCCGACCCTTCGACGCGTGACGTTGCCGGGGCTTCCAACCCCTGATGCACGGAGACGGTCTAGGGAAATAAGACAGCAGAAAGGGGTTGTGCACAATGGCAACCGGCAAAGTTAAATGGTTCAACGACGCCAAGGGCTACGGTTTTATCCAACAGGATAACGGCGGCCCGGATGTGTTCGTGCACTTCTCGGCTATTAAAACCGAGGGGTTCAAGACCTTGCGGGAGGGCCAAGCGGTGGAGTTCGAGATCACCAGCGACGCCAAGGGCCCCAGAGCCGCAAACGTCCAACCCAAGTAAGGGCGTTTACACAGAGTCCCCGGTGGGCGTGTGCCCGCCGGGGATTTTTTTCGGGTTGCAGGACGCCCGCGTTTCGTCTATTGTAGAGGGGACAGTGAGGTGTCTCTATGGCTGACAGATCCCGAAATCGTCGCAACGACGAAGAGCGACCGCCCTTCGAGCCCACACGACCAAGCCGGCCCGAAGGCCGCATCCGTGCTCTAGCTATCTTGGAAGAGATCCTGCGCTACACCCCGCAGAACGATCCGCGCATGGGGCTGCTCGAGCTCTTATATGAGCAGCTCCAGGCCGATGAGCGCGCCTATCGCGAAGCTCAAGAGACTATTCGACAGTTCAACGAGACGTATGAAAAGCTGACTGCGCCAGCCAACCGCATCGGCACGTTCTTGGGCTCCCCCCAAGAGGGGATCGCCTACATCGCCGTAGGCGATGCCGAATACTACGCCAACGTTGACCCCAATCTCGACGTGAAGAAGCTCAAGGTGGGCACGCGCGTCAAGATCAATGAGGCATTCGCCGTCGTCGGCGATATTGGGTACCACCCTGAGGGCCCCATCGTGAAGGTGGCGGAGGTCTTACCCGACGGGCGACTGCGCATCGCCATGGACGCTCAGATGATCTCCGGGCGGATCGTCCTGCGCTCATCAGATCTTTCAGAGAAAAACTTAAAAGTTGGCGACGAGGTGCGCCTGGAGCCGACGATGCGCGTCGCTTTAGAGCACTTCCAGAAATCTGACGTGCGTGGGTATTTCTTGGAGCAGATTCCTGAGATCCCCTGGGAGAAGATCGGCGGCCAAGAGGAGGCGATCCAGCTCATCCGCGATACGATTGAGCGTCCGCTCCTGTACCCTGAGCTGTACAAGAAGTTTGGCAAGCGCCATCTGAAGGGGATCTTGCTCTACGGACCGCCAGGATGCGGCAAGACCCTCATTGGGAAGGCCACGGCGTACAATCTCACCAAGGCCTATCGGGAGCGCACGGGGCGCGACGTGCGCGAGTACTTTATGCTCATCAACGGGCCGCAGCTCCTCAACATGTGGCTGGGCGAGACGGAGCGGTTTATCCGAGAGATCTTCGCGGCGGCCCGCGAGCGCGCCAAAGAAGGGTACTTAGTCTTCATCTTCATTGACGAAGCGGATGCGCTCTTGCGGGTGCGCTCTTCGGGGAGATACTTAAATATCGCGAACACGGTCGTGCCCCAATTTGCCGCGGAGATGGATGGCTTGGTCTCACTGGAAAATGTCGTGGTGATGCTGACGAGCAACCGTCCCGACTATATTGACCCGGCGATCTTGCGCCCGGAGCGCATTGATAGAAAAGTCAAAGTGGGGCGTCCCAATCGTGATGCGTCGCGGGACATCTTCGCGATCTATCTTGATGAGAACGTGCCTCTCGATCCGGCCACAGTCAGGGAGTACGGCAGCCCGCAGGCCGCGCGCGCCGCGTTAGTCGAACAAGCGGCAGATTATCTCTTTCGAAAGGATCGAGAGACGGCGTTTGTCGAAGTTTCGCTCAAGAGCGGGCGGCGCGAGACGCTCTACTGGTGCGATCTCGTCAGCGGCGCGCTCATTATGTCTACCGTCGAGCGCGCCAAAGACATGGCCATCAGACGATGCATTGAGAAGGGCACCGATGCTGAGGGCGTCAGTTTGGAAGACCTCAAAGAAGCGATTCGTCAAGAGTACAAAGAGAGCGAGATCTTCCCCAAGACAGATTACGTAGAAGACTGGCTGAAGCTCTTGGACTACGACCCTGAGGAGGTCGTGGAGGTGCGCCCGGTGCGCGAGGGGCGTGAGCGCCGCGCTGGGGAAATGGTGGTGTAAAGAATCATCGCGTGAGTTGCTCAATAATCGTAGGAATCTCTCGGAAATCTTGGGTGTAGGCGTGAGCTGCCACGATAAGTTGCGGGTCTTTGGGCGCAAACGCGATCGCCAGCCCAGCGATCTTCATCACTGGGATATCGTTGAGATGATCCCCGACAAAGCAGACTTCTGTAGGATCGAGGCCCTCGCGCGCACACAGCTCCACAAAATGCCGATCTTTGGTCCATAGATAGACGCGCTTCTCGCACTTCCCCGTAAAAACCCCGTCGCGCACCACGAGGCCGTTGGCAAGATAAAAGTCCATCCCCAGATCGTCACAGATATAGCGAGCGATGCAGTCGAGCCCGCTCGTGAGAATCCCCAATTTATAGCGTTTTCTGAGCTGAGCTATGGCCTCGCGGACGCCGGGCGTATACGGCGGCGGCAGGATCGCTCTGTAAATCTTTTCAGCAGAGAGACCCCGTAAAAGCTGCGCGTTGGCATCCATCCACTCCCAGTAGAGCCCTCTTTGAGGGAAATAGTGCTCCATCAGGCGATCCCACTGCTCTTTGAGCCCTGCCGCATACCCGATAGCGTCCCAACTGCTCTGGAACGGCCCGTCGTACTGCACGAGCGTCCCGTCCATGTCGAAGATCACAGCTTTGATCGTCATAGACATTAGTGTACCACACTCTTGCTCGGCCATGCCAGCCGTGCTACAATGCTTTTCAGACTCTTCTACAAGAAAGGAGCTTCTATGCCACTGTCGCTCACAGGTTTGCCCAGTGAGTTTCCGCGGAGGTTCGTGCCCGATACTATTGACCTTGGCGATTGGGATCAGATCAAGCCCCTGCTCGATGACCTCGAACATCGCTCGATCAAGACGGCTGCTGAGCTCGAACAATGGCTGCTCGATAACTCAGAGTTGGGCGCCGCGATCGGCGAAGAGGCCGCCGTCCGAAGAATTCGCATGACGTGCGATACCGAAAACGAAGAGTATCGCAAAGCGTACTTTCACTTCGTCGAGAACATTCAGCCCAAGTTGAGAGAGTATGGCCATCGGCTCAACGTCAAGTACGTCCAAAGCCCGGCGCGCGAGAGCTTGCCGCGCCCACGCTATTTCGTCTACGACCGCAGCACCGTCAACCAAGTCGAGATCTTCCGCGAAGAGAACATCCCGCTCATCACCGAGACGATTAAGCTCTCGCAGAAATACCAAGTGATCTCTGGGGCGCAGACAGTGCACTTCGATGGCCGCGAGCAGACCCTCCAACAGATGGCGAAATACCTAGAAGAGCCTGATCGCTCGATACGTCAGAGCGCCTGGGAGAAGAGCGAGGAGCGCCGACTCCAAGACCGCGAGGCCCTCAATGAGCTTTACGATCAGCTGATCGCGCTGCGCCAGAAGATCGCCCAGAATGCGGGGTTTGCCAACTATCGCGACTATGTCTTCAAAGCGTTTGAGCGTTTTGACTACACGCCCCAAGAGTGTTTTCGCTATCACGAAGCTGTGGAGAAATACATCGTGCCGTTGATGCGCGAGCTGCAGAAGAAGCGTCAGCGCGAGCTGGGGCTCACTGAATTGCGCCCGTGGGATCTTGCGGTAGATCCGCAGGGGCGGCCGCCGCTGCGCCCCTTCCAGAAAGCCCAAGAGCTCATCGCCGGGTGCCAAGAGATCTTCTCTAGGCTCGACAGCGAGCTGGGCGCGCAGTTTCGGCGCATGGCCGAGCTCAATCTCTTTGATCTTGAGAGTCGCAAGGGCAAGGCCCCTGGCGGCTACCAAGCGACGCTCACCGAGCGCCGGCTGCCGTTTATCTTCATGAACGCCGTGGGGCGCAATGCCGATCTGCGCACGATGCTCCACGAGTCGGGCCATGCGTTCCACACCATGGCCACGCGCCATGAGTCATTATTGAGCTATCGCCATGCGCCCACGGAGTTCTCCGAAGTCGCTTCGATGGGCATGGAGTTGCTCTCAAAACCGTATCTGACGGTCTTCTACTCTCCTGAGGAAGCGGAGCGTTCGGCGCGCGAGCACTTGGAGGGGATTGTGAATCTGCTGCCGTGGGTGGCGACCATTGATGCGTTTCAGCATTGGGTCTACACGCATCCGGGGCACAGCGTCGCTGAGCGCGAAGCCTATTGGTTGGAGCTGCGTCGGCGCTTTGGCGGGATCGAGAGCTGGGCCGGCTACGAAGAAGCCCAAAGAAACTTTTGGCAGCGCCAGCTCCATCTCTATCTGCACCCGTTCTATTATATTGAGTACGGGATCGCGCAGTTGGGGGCGCTGCAGCTCTATGCGCGTGCCAAGAGAGATCCTCAAGAAGCTCTTCTAGCCTACAAGTGGGCATTGGCGCTTGGGGGTTCGCGCCCGCTGCCGGAGCTCTTCGCGGCGGCGGGGCTGACGTTCGACTTCGGTGAGAAGACCGTCAGTCAAGCGGCGGAATTGCTGCGATCCGAACTGTTATAAAGTCGCCACGGCGTCGCCCAGCGCTCCAGCAGCGTCAAAAGCCCAAAGAGCAAGATCCCTAGCCCAGCTAACGCGAAGATCGCCGCGAAGACGAGATCGGTCTTGAGCGTCGCGTTGGCGCGTAACATCACATAACCCAAGCCCGCTTGTGCTCCCACCCACTCGCCGATCACCGCACCCACCACGCTGAGCGTGATCCCCACCCGCGCCCCAGAAAAGAGAAACGGCAGCGCTGCAGGAAGCTGCACCTTCTGTAATATCTGTCTTCTAGAAGCCCCAAAAATCTTTAAAAGATCAATGAGATCAGGGTCAGTCGCTCGCAGGCCATCTACGGTGTTCACGACAATGGGGAAGAACGCGATGAGCGCGGCGACGGTCACTTTGGGCCAGATCGTAAAGCCCAGCCACAGCTTCAGCAACGGCGCGATGGCAAAGAGCGGCATGTTCTGCAAGAAGATAATAACGGGATAGAAGACGCGCTCGAGAGTCTTGCTATAGAAGATCGCTAACGCGAACGCGAACGCGCTCACGAGCGCGATCACGAACCCCAAAACAATCTCGCCCAGCGTGACGAGGAAGTGCTCCGCAAGCAGCGAAAAATCCGAGACAACCCTCCGAGCGATCTGACTTGGCGGGGGGAGAATAAACGAGGGTACCCCGGCCAGCCGCACGGATACCTCCCATGCGACCAGCAGCCCCATCAACACCAACGCTGCTGGATGGATAAAGCGACGACTCAATACTTAGTTAGGGATCTCGACAGGGACAGTCAGACGTTACGGTCACTGTCACGTCCTTAGAGACGCTGAACGCCCCGTCGCTCACGGTCAAGCGAAAGACGAGCGTCGCCGGTTCTGCTGGCGCGAGAAAGATCGCATAAAGCGTCTCCTCACCGAAGAGCAGCACTGGCGGCCCTGAGATCTGATCCCAGCGATAGTGTAAAACATCGCCATCGGGATCGGAGCTGTCAAACGCGCTCA
>JAPWVB010000051.1 GCA_028275205.1 Candidatus Acetothermia bacterium | reverse complement strand
CAGCTGAACTGGCAGCTTGGGCTTCTGATTTTGGTCTTAGCTCCGATCATCGCCTATGCGACGTGGGAGTTCCGCAAGCGCGCTCGCGACGCCTACCGCGACTTTCGCCGAAAGTTAGCGAAACTCAATGCGTATATGCAAGAGAGCCTCTCCGGCATGAGAATTATTCAGCTCTTCGCCCAAGAAGAACGAAGCTATAAGGCGTTTCAGTCCATCAACCAAGAAGAGTACGAAGCCAACATGCGCCAGCTGATGGTCTTCGCGATCTATCAGCCCATCATTCACATGATGAGCGCGATCGCCGTCGCTCTGATTATTTGGTACGGCGGGGGCGGGGTCATCCAGGGCGTCTTCACGCTGGGGAGCTTGGTGGCGTTCTTAAATTACGTCGAGATGCTCTTTGCGCCCATTCGGGACCTTGCTGAAAAATATAATATTCTGCAGGGGGCGATGGCTTCGGCCGAGAGAATCTTTATGCTGCTCGACGAGAAACCTGAGGATCGTGGGAAGGGGCGCATCCTTCCAAGTGTGCGGGGGCGCATAGAATTTCGCGACGTCTGGTTCGCTTATGAAGACGAAGACTGGGTGTTGCGCGGGGTCTCGTTCACAGTGGAGCCCGGCGAGCGCGTCGCTATCGTCGGCCCGACGGGCTCAGGCAAGACGACGATCATCAGTCTTTTGACGCGACTCTACGACATCCAGAAGGGCCAGATTCTCTTAGATGGCGTAGATATTCGCGAATTAGATGTGCAGTTCTTGCGCTCCCAGATGGCGGTCGTGCTGCAAGACGTCTTTCTCTTCTCCGGGGATGTGCTGGGCAACATCACCCTGCAGAACGAGAAGATTGCGCGGGAGCGAGCTATCGAAGCGGCGCGGTTCGTGCAAGCGAGCTCGTTTATCGAGCAGCTTCCCAATGGCTATGACGCCGAGGTGAAAGAACGCGGCGCGACGCTCTCGGTGGGGCAGCGCCAGCTCTTAGCGTTCGCCCGCGCGGTCGCGTTCGATCCCAAGATCTTGATCTTAGATGAAGCGACGGCGAACATTGATTCACAGACCGAGAGTCTCATTCAAGAGTCGCTGCAGAAGATCCTGCGTGGGCGCACTTCGATCACCATTGCGCACCGGCTCTCGACGATTCGCGAATCTGATAAAATTATCGTGTTGCACAAGGGCGTGGTGGTCGAGCAGGGCACGCATGAGGAGCTGCTCGCTCGCAAAGGGCTCTACTACGCGCTCTACACGCTCCAGTTTGCCGAGGCAGTCAAGGTGCCGGATGCTGAAGCATCCGTCTGAGCAGATGCAAGCCCGCTGAAGGGGGCTTCGAGCGTGCTTCAGCACGCTTGCATCTGCTGAGACGGCGACTTCAGTCGCCGGCACCGAAAGGAGGCCTCATGCGCACAATACTTTCTGTCATTATGGGAGTTGCTCTCGCGAGCTTAGGGATGGCCCAGCCGTCGCCGCCGTACTCGTTCCAAGTCTACACAGATATAGCGTACTATGACGGACCTGACGCCCATCCCATCAAGCACCGGCTCGATCTGTTCGTCCCTGAAGGGCTGAAGGACGCGCCCGTGCTGATCTTCGTGCACGGGGGCGGCTGGACTTCGGGAGATAAGAATCTCTACTCGTTCATCGGGCGGGCGTTCGCCGAGCAGGGCTTTGTCACGGCTGTGATCAATTATCGTTTGAGCCCACAGGTGCAGCATCCTGCTCATATCGAAGACGTTGCGCGGGCGTTTGCCTGGGTTTATAGAAATATCGCTCAGTATGGGGGCAACCCTGAGAAGATCTTCGTGATGGGGCATTCAGCGGGGGGACATCTCGTAGCCCTGCTGGCCCTCGACGAAAAATATCTGCAAGCGCGCGGGCTGACGCTCGCCGCGATCAAGGGCGCGATCCCCATCAGCGGGATCTACGATGTGACGATAGAGCCGCCGGGGCCGTTTAACGTCTATCAGATCGTCTTTGGGACCGATCCGCAGCAGCGCCGGGATGCTTCTCCCATCACGCACGTCGGCCCCAATAAGCCGCCGTTTCTCATTATGTACGCGCAGTTTGACTTCCCTGGCTTCGATGCCCAAGCGCGACAGTTGCTCTCACTGCTGAGAGAATACGGGAACGAAGCCGCGCTCATTCAGATCCCCAACCGAGATCACGTGACGATCATCACGAATATTGGCGAGCCCAACGACCCAACAACCCAAGAGATTTTGAAGTTTTTACGGAGCCGCTGAGCGCCGGCTGCTCAAGTAGATCCCAAGTAAGATCAGAAGACCTCCGACGGCCTTGAGCGCCGTCACCGGCTCGCCGAGCAAAAGATACGCGAGCACCGTCGAGCCCACAGGCTCGCCTAAGATGATCACGGCGACCGTGCTCGCCGATAAGTGCTTCAATGCCCAATTGAAGCTCGTGTGCCCGATGAGCTGCGGGCCGAGGGCTAGCAACGCTAACCAGAGATACGTCTCTTGGGGAAAGCCCGCCAAGGGCTGCTTGAGCAGCAACGCCGTCGCGAGCAGCACGATCGCCGCTGCGCCGTAGACTAGGAAGATATACGTCAGGAGATCCGTGTGCGCGCGCAGGCGCCGACCCACCAACAGATACGCCGAGGCCATCACTGCTCCTAAGAGCGCCAGCCCATCGCCGAGAAGAACGTTGGGCCCGGCGAGAAAATCCCCGTAGCCGATCAACACGCCGCCCACGAGCGAGATCGCGATCCCCACGATTAAGCTCATTGTGACGGGCTCTTTCAATAAAAAGTATGAGCCGAGCGCGACGAAGATGGGGTTCGTCGTCACCAAGACGACCGAGCTTGCCACAGACGTGAACTCCAGCGAGCTGATCCAAAAGATAAAGTGCAGTGCTAAGCAGACTCCACCAAGCAGCGCATAGCGTAGATCGCTTCGAGAGAGGGCTTGGAGCTGTTGTCGTCGTGTGCTCAGGGCTATGGGAGTCAAGATGAACGCCGCGAGGCCCACGCGATAGGCAGCGATGGAGATGGACGGAGCCTCGGCCCAGCGAATCCAGATGGACGCGAAAGAGATGACTATCAGGGCGCAGCCCAACACTCCCCAGATCACAATCGGCGAGGCTTTCATGAGGCTCCTGATCACGATGTACGCCGCTTCTTCAGATACGCCCGTACATGACGAATGACTATGGGAATATCGTGCTCGAGCTCGCCTCGCATGGGCGACTCTCTAAACACCCAATGCGCTCCCCGACGACGCTGAAAGTGATGAGGATAGCTTGCCAAACGCCGAATCTCCGGAACATGTTCATGAGGATAGTCATCCCACCCAAAGAGGCGCTTGTCTCCTGGCTCAGGTAGCTTCATATCTATGAGCGCATACGAGTAGCTACGACTTGTCGGATCATAATAAATATCGAGGAAGAGATCAGCATCAACTTGAGCCCGAACTTTCGCCCCTACAAGCTCAACTCGCCGGAAGAGCCGAGACCGCTCCAGCTTGGCCTTGACGGTGACATGCCACATTTACATGGTCGTCTTCAATGCTTCCAGGAGACGATCGAGCTCATGCTGCGCGGCGCGCCACTCGAGCCAATCGTGATATAACGAGTGATCATCGGGGGGGACGCCCTCGGCTTTGAGGCGACGCTCAAGAGCAGCGAGAGAGCCATGCCGCTCAGCAAGCTGATGCACGCGCTCCCTCAATTGCCAAATGCGTTCGGTGAGCACAGAAAGCGCGCCACGGCGCAGCAACTCCTCTCGGCTGACCGCGAGTAGCTCTTCGAAATCTTCTGCTCTTCTCTTCGTCTTAAGGGTCATCGTGCTCTTCACCGAAAGATATGCTATATCGCTCTTCGCGATTTGTCAACGATCCTCTAGAATCGCGCGCACGCGCTCGACCAAGTGCGCCGGATCGAAGGGCTTGACGATATAGTCAGTCGCCGCGGCGCACCGCTGCAAGTCGCGCTCCGCAGCCCGCGCCGTCAGCATCACGATGGGCAGATCGCGATATCGCGCATCAGCGCGCAGCTCCTCTAATACGGCGAAGCCGTCCTTGCCGGGCATCATCACGTCGAGCAGCACCAAATCGAACTGATCGTGACGCGCGCGCTGCAGCGCGGCCTCGCCGTCCTCGACCCACTCGACCGAAAAACCCTCGCGCTCGAGTTTAAACTTCACCAGCCGCGCAATCTGCGGATCGTCTTCTGCTAGTAAGATGCGCTTCATATCGTAAGGGAGCCGTATGCTGAAGCATCCGGCTCCCTCTCCCCTGGCTCCTCTACCTCACCCCTTCCCTCTCCGCAAGCGGAGAGGGCTAGGGTGAGGTCTCCCCTCTCCGCACCGGGGAGGGGCTGGGGGAGGGGTCTTCCCTTCAGTTAGCGTAGTTTCGGCTTGCTCGACTCTAAAAACTGCACGATCTCCTCCACGATGCTCTGCGGCGCAAGCTTCTTGCTCAAGAATTTCTTTGCCCCTAAGATCTGCGCCGTGTGTGCCGCCTCCTCCGCGTGCGCCGAACCGCTGATGACGATCACCGGCACGCGATGGAGCGACCGGCTGTTGCGCATCTCTTGTAATACGTCAAGCCCGGAACGCTTGGGAAGATTCTTATCCAAGATCACCAACTGATAGCGCTTGCTTAAAATCTTTCTCAGCGCTTCGTCGCCGTCGTGGGCCAGCTCAACAGAAAAGCCCTGGCGCTCCAAAAGCCTCTTGAGAAGCTGGGCGTAGTCGCGATCGTCGTCCACGACTAAGACGGGCTGGCCGCGGGGCTCCAGCAGCGCCCGCACTGTCTCGTAGAACTTGTGCTCATCAATGGGCTTGGTGAGGAACGCGGACGCTCCCAAGCGCAGCCCTTGTTGGCGATCTTGCACGATCGAGAGGAAGATCACGGGGATATGGGCCGTCTCGGGGTGGGCTTTGAGCTGCTGGATGAGCGCGAACCCATCGAGATCGGGCATGAGCACGTCAAGAGTGATTAAGTCGGGCTTGAGCCGGACAGCTTGATCGAAGCCCTCGCGCGCGGAGTAGGCCGTCACGGCCCGGTAGCCCATCTTCTCGATGTATTTTGCGATCAAGCGAGCGATGGCCACTTCGTCCTCGATGACGAGCACCAAGGGGCGCTCCGGGCGGGCCAGCGCCGGCAGGCGCACGGTGAACGTGCTCCCCTGGCCCAGTTGGCTCGTCACGGTGATCGTGCCCCCGTGACGCTCCACGATCGCCTTGGCGATGGAGAGCCCCAGCCCCGTGCCGCCCACCTTGCGCACGTAAGGGTTGTCTGAGCGAAAGAATTTCTGAAAGAGCTTTTGCAGATCGCTCTCTGAGAGTCCGATCCCCGTGTCGCGCACCTCTACGACGACGGCGTCATCTTCTTGGTGTGCTCTGAGTTCCACCGTGCCGGCGGGAGTGTACTTGATGGCGTTGCTCAAGAGATTGAGGAAGACTTGGGCGAGGCGCTCGCGGTCCCCGCGCACCTTCAGCCCCGAAGGGATCTCCGTGAGAAATTCCAAGCCCTTCTGCTCCGCGTTCACGTGGAGCGAGCGCGCGACGTTCTCCAAGACTTCTGCTAAGTCCAGCTCGGCGAACTCGAATTCGATCTTGCCCGACTCCAGGCGCTCGATCTCTAACAGATCGTTGATGAGCTCCGTGAGCCGAGTCGTGTTCTGGGAGACGATCGTGAGGAACTCTTTCTGTTCCGGGGTGAGCGGGCCGACGTCGCCCGCTAGGACCAAGTCCACGTAGCCCTTGATGGACGTGAGCGGGGTGCGCAGCTCGTGCGAGACGGTGCTGATGAAATCTGACTTCAATCTTTCTAGCTCTTTGCGCTCGGTGATGTCGCGCCCGATCCCTTGAATCCCGACGATCTGGCCGCCCTGCCAGATGGGCCGGGTGCTCAGCTCTAAGGTAACTTCGCGGCCGTCCTTGCGTATGATCGTCAGCTCGTTCTTATCGGGCTGCCCGCGCATATTTTTGAGGAACGCGCGGCGGGCCTTCTTGCGCTCCGGGCCAGAAGAGACCAAGAGTGTGTAGGGCTGGCCGCGAACCTCCTCGAACGTGTATCCTGTGAGCTCCTCGGCCTTGCGGTTGAATGACACGATGCGACCGGCCCTATCGAGAATGTAAATCCCGTCGTTGGCGTTCTCGAAGAGGTCGCGATAGCGCTCTTCGGAGGCTTTCAGTTCTTCTTCCATGCGCTTGCGCTCGGTGATATCGCGAAAGACGACCTGCATGGCAGGCCGGCCCTCCCACATGATGGGCACAGCCGTGACTTCGACATCGATCACGGTGCCGTCCAGACGGATGAATTTCTCCATGAGGGGAGGAGCCGGCTGTCCTGTTGCTAAACCACGCTGAATGCGCTCGCGCACGACCTCGCGATAATCAGGGTGGAGGAGATCCATCACTGACTTGCCCACGAGCTCATCAGGGCTCTGAGCGCCCAACAGTCGCGCCCCAGCTGGATTGATGAAGACAATTCGCCCATCCTGGTGGATGCCAATGCCATCCGGGCTGCTCTCCACCAAGGCTCGATAGCGGGCTTCGCTGGCGCGGAGCGCCTCCTCTGAGCGCCGCTGCTCCGTGATGTCAACGAGGCTCCCGTCGTAGTAGAGAATCGTGCCTTGAGGGTCGCGCACGGCACGGGCGCGGTCTACGACCCAGATGGGTGTGCCGTCGTAGCGCTTCAGTCGTGTGACAAAGTAGCTCACGACGCCCTTGGCGTCCATCTCCGCCTGCCAGCGCTGCCGATCAGCGGGATCGCAGAAGAGCGCCTGGGCGGGGGTCTCTAAGAGCTTCTCGCGACTGGGATAGCCGAGCATTTGCACTAAAGCGTCGTTGGCGTCTACGATACGCCCTTCGGGAGTGGAGCGATAGAGCCCGATGGGCACAGACTCGAAGAGCGAGCGGTAGCGCTGCTCGCTGGCGCGCAGTTGGGCTTGGGTCTGGGCGCGCTCGATCGCCAGCGACGCCAAGTGCGCGGTCCTCTCGATGAGCTGGAGCTCATAAGCACTGGGCGAGCGCACCTCGCGATAGTACATGGCGAACGTCCCCAGCACCTCCCCCTGCTGCGAGAGGATCGGGGTAGACCAGCAGGCCCGCAGCCCGTATTGCTGGGCGAGATCGCGAAAGTCCGCCCACAAGGGATCGGTGAACGTATCGCTGACGATGACGGGCTTTTTCAGATACGCTGCGGTGCCACAAGACCCCACCGTCGGCCCGATCTTTAGCCCATCAACTTTCTGATTATAGTCGTGCGGGAGGCTGGGGGCGGCGCCGTGGCGAAGTCTGTCGCCCTCTAAAAGTAAAATGGAGCACAGCACCCCAGGGGCTAGCTCCTCGACCGAGCGACATATAGTCTCTAAGATCGCGCTGAGCGGGGCGCCGCTTGCCAGAAGCTCCAGAACTCGATTCTGGCTCGTTGTGAGGAGTTCGTTTCTCTTGAGCTCGGTGATGTCTCGGCTGATCCCCAGGACTTCTTTGATTTGATGGCCTTCTTTGATAAAAGCGAGGTTGACGTGGAGCCAGCCGGGGGAGCCGTCGGGGCGGCGGAAGGGCGCTTCGAGTGGGGGTGGGGGCTCGCCGCGCAAGGCCGCCTGGCGGATCATCCAGGAGATGCGCTGGCGCTCCGGGCGCGGCAGCGATAAGAGCTCTGTTGAGCGCCGCCCAATGATCTCTTCGAGGCGAACCCCGTGGATCTCCAAGAATTTGGAGTTCACGAATTTGATGCGCCCGTCGAGATCGCGCACGTAGATGCCGTCGTTGGCGGCCTCAAAGAGCGTCTCGAAGCGTCGGCGCTCGCGCTCCGTTCTCTCCAATAAGACGGCGATGGCCACAAAGAGCGGGATGAGCAAGAAGAGCCCGATATACAGCCAGGGTTCTTGAGCAAACTTTTGGGCAAGACGGGCGCTCCAGTTCTGGGGGTTTTCGAGATAGTCCAACGTCAAATAGAGGAGATTGAAGAGAATCCCCAGGCTGCCGATGATCACGCTGCGCTGGCGGCTCCACAGCTCTCTCAGGCGCGTCATGGTGAAAACCCCTCTCAATATACTCCAAAAAGTGTTTTTCTCGCAAGAGCCAGCGTCCGCGCCACGAGTGCTACGTTTCCCTGAGCCGGCTGCTTGAGCAGCCGGTATAATGAGAAAAAAAGCGGGCGGGAATGCTCCCGCCCGCAGCACCGATGCGATCTCTGTTTGTTACCTTGCGGTGGCCGTGTAGGTGAACGTCACGCTGTAGGCCGTATTGGCGCTGAGGGCACCGAGCGTTCCGGCCTGGCCGATATCGCCACCCCGCAGGGCATAGCAGATTTGAAAGATTTGATTGCCCTGGCCCTGGACTTGGCCGGAGTTCGCGCCAAAGTCCACGAGCACCGTGCCGCCGGGTAAGGTGTTGGTAGGGCCATTTTGGCAGTTAGGCGAATCGGAAGCGCGGATGACCGGGCGCGGATCGGGCGACCCCACAAAGGCCGACTTGACCGTCGTCAGCACCCACTCGCCGTTGCTCTTCACTTGCAGGTTGGCTCCTCTAGGGTTGCACAGATAATTGGGCCTGGGGTCGTCAATCTGCCCGAAGTCGCAGTCCAAGCTGTTCCCGCCGATGACGTTCAGCTCGATATAGTTGCCCATGTTCCACGTGGCCGTCCCGCTCACCTGGGCCTGCCCCTGGATGAGGCTCAGCACCCCCGCCAACGCGACGATCCCGATTGCCAGTCCGATTCTCTTGATGGTCTTCATGGTCGTCATATCCTCCTTTGAAGATGTTGACGCCCACATTCTAAAAGAACG
>JAPWVB010000050.1 GCA_028275205.1 Candidatus Acetothermia bacterium | reverse complement strand
GCAAAAGCTTGAAGATTTAGTCTTTAAAGACATCACAACGCGGCTCTCGCGCCAGTTACTCAGACTCATCGAGGAGCATGGCGAGCGGACCCCCGAGGGAACCCAGATCAGCTTCAAGATCACTCACAAAGAATTAGCTGATCTGATCGGGTCTGCCCGCGAGAACACCACCTCAGCCCTCAATCGCCTTGCCAAAGAGGGCATCTTGGACAAGAAGCGCTACTATATCATCATCAAAGATGAGGAGAAGCTCAAGGAGAAGAGCGGCACGCTCTAGAGTTTCACGATCCTCTCAAGCAGGGCCTTGGCTTGGGAGACCGTCTGAGCGATAGCACTCAGAGGTGCCCCTCGGCTGAGCAACGCCTCCAAGACTGCTAATCTGTTCTCAAACTGTTCTCGGACCCCTTGCTTCGCTAAAGCTTCTGCCAACGCGCTCTGAGGGAAGCCACGCTGGAATTCATTGAGTTGGCGCAACGCCTGCGCTGCTTGAGGCTGTTGAGCAAGGTACTCTATCCCCTGCAAGAGCGCCATCGCCGTGAACGCTTCCCCTACAACCCCGGAGAGCTCGTCTACTGTTGGGATGGACGATTGGGCCGCCGCGGGCAGGCCCTGCTCAGTGACACTCGCTGCGCTGCCGACACGGACGCGCCCGACCATGCCCTGCTGCTCGTGCAGGATGCAGAGATAGTCATAGACTCCAGGGACTGAGAAGAGATACGAATACGTTTGCCCGATCTCGGTTAATAGCCCAGAATTCCACGGGGGAGCCCCAGGGGGGATGCGCAACGGACGATCTTGGCTGGGATGATACGCCGTCACGGTGTGCCCGTCGCCTTGGGCGTTCTCTTTCAAGACCCAGACGACGCGGTCGCCGGGCCGAAGGGAGAGCCCTGGGGGATCAAAATAATGATCTCGGATTTCTACGACGAAGACGCGCGGCGCCGTCTCCGCGAGCGGCGGCGTGGGGCCGCGCAGCCAAAAGAGAAGCACGCCGACGATGAGAGCTAGTAGCCCCGCGAGCAATGCGATCCAACGGTCCATAGTGAGAGTGTAGCAATCATTCCGGAGGATGTCAAAGTGACGCGGACTCACAGTGAAAGAAGAGAGCCCGGCCGCGCTCCCTCCGGCCCATGCGCGACCGGGCTTCTTTTCTCACAACCTAGCGATTCTTCCACTCCACCGTGTACTTGACGGTCGCCGTCCCGTTCGCCGGAACGGAGACTTCAAAGAGCACTGTGTTCGCATCGAGCTTCTCATAGCCTGGCTTGGCTGAGACGATCTTCCACTCGCCCGAGAGCTTCTCGCGCACCTCGATCACGACATCGCTATCCTTCTGGTTGCGTAGCTTGATCTCGTAGGTCTCGCGATAGATATCGCGCCCAAGATCATCGTGCCCGACGAGCTGACGATCCTTGAGAACCCGCTCGGCCTTCAGATCGAAAGCGATCCCCGGCACGAGCACGATCTCTTCGTTCTTGGGGGTGTGACCTATCGTGCTCTCGCCGATAAACCGGAGCGTCCCATCCTCTGCGCGCTTGTAGAGGCGCACGGCACCCGCGGGCAGGGCAACGCCTAAGCTGCTCGCCTCATCGTTGACAAAGCGTAACTCAACGCGCACTTGCTCCGGTGAAAGCGCCGCCTCATAGACATAGTGCTTGGAGAGGGGCACGCCTTTGGCGCTCAAAAACGCCATCTGCAGCGTCTGGTTGTTCTTGAGCGTCGCCAGGCGCGTCAGCTTGTATTCGTGGTACTCAAAGGACGGCTGCGTCTCAAAAACAACCTCTGCCGACCTAGAACCGAAGACTCCCGTGTCTGCTCCATATCTATCATAAAGAAGCCCAAGCATCGTTTCACGCTGTAGCTCGCCAGCGATCAGCACGATTCGGGCATTTTGATAGGCACGCCCACTTGTGTTCTGGAGCGTCACCCAGCTCTGCAGAGCCATCTGATCCTCATCTTGAGTGAGGATAGCGGTGTAGTAAGCCGCCCAGGTGACCCCGTTCACGAGGTAGCTTAAAGTCCCCCTCAGCTCGCCGGACATCTCGTTGTAGATACGCCAGCGGAGTGTCGGCGGAGATGATATGAACTCCTGCTCAAGAATCTGCACTCCCGATTGCTCAGGGCGGAAGATCACCGAATCGGGCACAATGCCCTCCGGCAGGTCCTCGATCAGATAGATATTCTCCCCCGCAGAGACCGCAAGCGTGCGCTGCTCCTCAACCAACGCCAAGCCGGAGTAAATCGCCAAGCTTGGCCCCGTCAAAGCTTGTTGAGCCCCCAATGGTCCAACCCAACTGACAGCTAACGACACGAGAACGACCCCTAAAAAGACTTTCTTCATTGAGTTCTCCTTTCTCTGATCAGCACCGATAGAGACAATAAAACTTCCACCACTGAAAGCCCTTCCGAGCGATCTTGTAGACAACGGCTTTGCCGTTGTCCGTCCGCTCGCCGACGAAGATCTCGCCACGCTCGTTGACCGTCAGATAGACCGGCCCAGCGACTAGATCTTGCAGCATGAACCCTAACCCTAATTTCAGAGTTTCCTCGGGCTTCTCTGTGCTCCTCTCTTCCCGGGGGAGCTGCACGACGGCGAGAACCGAGACGGGGCTCCCCGGCTTGAGCTCGCCATCTACGGCTTCCACCCGCAGAATCCGGCCCGTGCCGCCCTCAAACACCAAGAGATTCCCCTCGGGATCGAGCGCAAGACCCATTGGCCGATCCAGCCCGCTGACGATCACAGATTCCTCCCCTGTCGGGGCTCGCTTGACGATCTCCGACCCTTCGATCCGAAACCAATTGCCCTTGCTCGTAACGCCTAGGACAGGGTCCCCATCAAAGCGAAACACTCCCGTGTTTGGTCCTGGCTCCACGAACTTCAGCTCTTCAAAAGCCGGACGCCCGGCGAGCTGCCGGGTCACAACCGCGGGATCGCCCGGCCCTCTGAACACAAGCTGCGGGCGATCGAAACGCTCGTCTAGCACAACAAGACCCGCCGCGCTGCGATCACTTCGGCTGAGATCATACAGCCACGCGCTTACGAAGACCGCCGCAAGGCCAGCGAGCGCCAACGCGATCTTGAAGACCCCTCCCCCAGCCCCTCCCCGACCAGACTTTGTCTGGACTGGACACCTTGCCGCCGAAGGCGGCAAGACGAACGGTCCAGGCGGAGCCTGGTCCCCCTTCCCTGTTAGGGAAGGGGGTCGGGGGGTTAGGTCTGGGGAGAGGTCCGCGTGTACGCGCCAGAGACGGCTCAGCTTCCTGTCAAGCTCGCGCTCCAGAGCCTCGATCCGCCGCTCAGATACTTTCAGTAACATTCTTTCGAGATCATCGTGCTCGCTCATAGCATCTCCTCAAGCATGGCTCTCATCTGTGCTTTCGCGCGATTGATGCGCGTCCCCACCGTCGTCTCGGTGATGGGCTCGCCCTCAAGATCGCTGAGAACCTGCGCGATCTGGGCGTAGTCCAAGCCCGCGTAAAATCGCAAGACTAATGCGCGACGGTACTTCTCGTCGAGCTGATTCAGAGCCCTTTGGACGGCCTCACACTGAAAGTCTTGTTGGACTTGGGCCTCCACGGGATTGCGCCGAAAGACCTGAGCGCCCTTCCATCGGCGCAGCCAGGCGAGTCTGCTGCGCTCGCGCCGCAGCCTATCCTTGCAGACGTTGGCCGCGATCTTGAGCAGCCAACTGCGCGCATTGCCGTTGGGGTTCAGCTTGGCACAGTGCGAAAAGACCTTGAGAAAAGTCTCTTCAGCAGCGTCGAGGGCCTCGTGCTCATTGTGTAAGATCGCCACGCACACGGCGATCACCTCGCGCTTGAACGTCTCGTAGAATTGTGCCCATGCGGCACGATCGCCTTGAGAGACCCGCTGCAGCAGCTCCGTCATGGCTCTTATATCCATACGCGCGACCCCTCTGAAAACTTCCCGCCCCTGGGATGGGGAGAGTAACTTGATTATAATAGCGTTTGTATGGGTTCTGACAGAGCTTATCCCGCGCACCCGATGGTGGGCGTGAGCGTCTTGGTCTTCAACGATGGAAAGGTTCTGCTGGTGCGTCGTGGGCACGAGCCGCGCAAGGGCCGCTGGAGCCTCCCCGGCGGAGTCGTCGAGCTCGGCGAGACCGTGCGCGACGCTGCAAGAAGAGAGATCCGCGAAGAGTGCCACATCGAGATCGAGATCGAACGCACCCTCGATGTCTTAGACCGAATTTTTAAAGACCCTGACGGCCGCGTGCAGTATCACTATGTCTTAATAGTATTGCTCGCACGCTACAAGTCGGGCGAGCTGCGCGCCGACTCAGACATCGAAGCTGCCGAGTGGGCCGACGTGCACGATCTTGCTCGCTATGACCTGCCCGATGAACAACAGCAGCTCATCGCGCAAGTGCAGATGCCCTTGTACTCATCAGAAGCAGCAAAGACCTTAGCGCAGCGCGAGCGCACAGACGCGCGCCGCGCCCAACGCATTCACTTAGTTGTGGAACGCCTCGGTCAAGCTCAGTCGCTGTTGGACATCGGCTGCGGCTCAGGGGAATATCTTCGAGCGGCAGCTCAGCACGGCATCCCACGGCTCGCGGGCATTGACGAGTCGCCTGAACGCCTTCAGCAGGCCCAAGCAAACTGCCCTCACGCTGAATTACACCTCGCTCGCGCTGAGAAACTCCCATTCGCTGATCAGAGCTTCGATGTTGTGCTCGCGGCACAAGTCCTTCACGAGATCGCGCTCTTTGGGCAGCCCGGGGATTTAGAGAAAACGCTCTCTGAGATCAGACGAGTGCTCAAGCATGGGGGGCGGCTCATCGCGCTCGATCATCTCGATCCTGGCCCAGAGAGAGTGCGCGTGCACCTCCCTCAAAGAGCGCGCGCCCAGTTTGATTATTTCGTGCAGCGGTATCAGCTTAGAGAGATAACGTTCGAAGAGTGCTCCGACGGCACGCTCTGGCTCTCCCGGCGCGATCTGCAAGATTTCGTCACGAAGATCTGGGCATTGGGAACAGCTATAGAAGACCTCGAGATGCGCGAGACGCATTGCCCCTTCGATCGCGAGAAGCTAGAAGCCCTCTTGAGCAAAGCCCAGCTGACGCTGCGCGAATGGCTGACTTTTGAAGAGATCGCTGAAGATCTAGCCGAGCACGGAATTGCGCTCCTTGAGGGCACAAGCTGGCCGAGAAAATTTTTGCTCGTGGCACAAGCTCTATGAGCGCTTCTTGATCTTTGGTCCCTGGGGAGTGTCAATCACTTCGTAGCCCATCGCAGCGATCTTCGCTCGCAGGGCGTCGGCTTCTTGGAAGTTCTTGGCTTTGCGCGCGGCCTCACGCTGCGCCACCAGCTCGCGCACCTCCGCGGGAACCTCCACGGGCTCCTCAGGGCGCACTTCGCTCAGCTTCAGCCCAAAGACGCGGTCGAAGTCGAAGAGCACCGCGAGCTTATCAGATGGGTTCTGATGCGAACGCACAAACTCCCACGTCACTCCGAGCGCTTGCGGGATGTTCAGATCGTCATTGATCGCTTCGAGAAATGCTTGGTGCACCGCGGGAGGGATCTTCCCCTGGGCGGGGTCGCCCCCGAGCTCGCGGGCGTTGCGCACGTGCTCGCGCAGCCTTTCGAGCGCTGTCTGTGCCCCTTCCAGGGCTTGCCAGGTGAAATTGAGCGGCGAGCGATAGTGCGTATTGAGGCAGAGATAGCGAAACGCCAGGGGATCGTACCCGCGCTTGATCAGATCTTCTAGCAGATACGCGTTCCCTTCGGACTTGCCCATGCGCCGTCCCTCGACGGTCATGAACTCCCCGTGGATCCAAAAGTTGGCCATCTTGACGCCCTCGGCCGCTTCGCTCTGGGCGATCTCGTTGGGGTGATGCGTATAGATGTGATCGACGCCGCCGCAGTGGATGTCGAAGGGTTGGCCCAAGTATTTGGTGCTCATGGCGCTGCACTCGATGTGCCAGCCGGGGAAGCCCACGCCCCAGGGGCTGTCCCACTCCATCTGGCGCTTCTTGTCTTTCGGGGAGAACTTCCAGAGCGCAAAATCCGCGGGGTTGCGCTTCTCGGGGTTGACTTCGACCCGCGCCCCGGCCTTCTTCTCCTCGAGGCTTTGCCCGGCAAGCTCCCCGTAGCGGGGAAACTTCGAGACGTCAAAGTAGATCCCATCAGACGTTCTGTATGTGTAGCCCTTCTCCTCGAGCTTCTTGATCAGCGCGATCTGATCGGCAATGTGCTCGGTCGCCCGGGGGACGATATGGGGCCTCAAGATGTTGAGGCGCTCGGTGTCTTTGAAGAACGCTTGGGTATAGAACTCCGCGATCTCCCAGGCGCTCTTGCCGGCGCGGCGTGCCCCAAGCTCTATCTTATCTTCGCCCTCGTCGGCGTCGCTTGTGAGGTGCCCCACGTCAGTGATGTTCATGACGTGCTTGACTTTGTAGCCGTTGTATTCGAGCACCCTTCTGAGGACGTCCTCAAAGATATATGTTCTGAGATTCCCGATGTGGGCGTAGTCGTAGACCGTCGGCCCGCAGGTGTAGAGCCCAACTTCCATATCTCTGATGGGCACGAACTCTTCCTTGCGCCGACCAAGCGTGTTGAAGAGCTTCAGGGTCGCCATAGTATAGAGAATTTACTCCAAGAGAGAGCATTGCGCAACTGAGATTACTCCCAACAGCTCTTCCCTGCGCAGCTCTTCAGCCTTGCCAAACGCTGGGACAACTCTTGCAACAGCGCCGGATCGGCGGTGCTGTGCATGCTCTCAAGCTGATACGGATCAGCGTTGAGATCGTACAGCTCGCGCTCGCCCGTCACATACTCAACATAGAGATAGTCTTTCGTGCGAACGGCAGCAAATTGCGGGATCGCCAACTGTTGCTGCGTGTGCTCGCGCTCCATAGGGTCGGGCGGCTCCCACACGCCCTCGGTCTTGAAGCTCTCCTGGCGCTGTTGGGTCCAGTGCTCGATGAGAAAGCCCTGGCGCCATGAGTCTAGTGGGGGCGGCGTGCTGCTCAACAGTGGCACAAGCGAGCGCCCGTCCACAAAATCGGGGATCGCTGCCCTGCCCAGCTCGGCGAATGTCGGCGCAAGATCTATATTCCCCGTCAGATGCTCCAACACCCGCCCCGCAGGCACCCCCGGCCCGCGCACGATCAGCAAGACTCGGATATCTTCTTCGTAAGCGGTCTGCTTGCCCGAGTTGAGGCGATGTTCTCCCATGTGGAAGCCATTGTCGGATGTAAAGAAGATATACGTGTGCTCAAGCTGTCCGGTGGCTTGCAGCGTCGCGATGAGGCTGGCGAGCATCTCATCTACGGCTTGCAGCGACTGCAATCTCTTGCGATAGAGGTCCTGCATCTGCGCGATCTGGCGCTCTGTCAGGAGGGGTCGGTTGCGAATGAAGCTGGGTTTGTCGCTGACGTCAGCTTCGTTAAATGACGGCGGTCTGGGCAGTTGGGCATCTGGGAAGAGCTGGGCATGGCGCGGCGCGGGCGTCGCCGGCGAGTGCGGCACATAGAGAGCTAAGTGTATGAAGAACGGCTGACCCTGGGCTGCCGCGCGCTTGATAAAGTCTATAGATTTGCGCGCCACGACATCAGTGAGATAGTCGTCGGCGCGGCTGCCGTAGCGGACGAGCTTGCCGTTCTCGTTCATCACGTAATTGAAGTTGGAGTAGGGATTGCCCGCAACGGGACTGTACCATTCGGTCCAGCCTGGCGGAACGTGGGTCAGCGAGACGCTTGCGGGATAGCCGTTGAGGTACTTTCCCAAGTAACACGTCCGATAGCCTGCAGCTTGCAGCCACGTGGCTACCGTCGAGCTTTCATGGCCCAGCGCGTAAAATTTCTCAAAGCCCCCCGTGGGCATGAGGTTCGTCAAGATCTGGGTGTTGTGCGCGTACTGCCCGCGCAGAATATTTGCTCGCGATGGGCAGCAGAGCGAGACGTTGACGAAGAAGTTCTTCAGCGTCGTGCCCTGTGCGACGAGTTGTTGCTTTAAGTTCGGCATAAACTCAATCAGATCAGCATTGAGGTCGTCCGTGAGGATAAAGATAATATTGGGCGTTGCCGGCTGTGCCGTGCCCAGGCGCATTCCCCCAAGGGCCAGCAGAGAGGTGACCACCATGAGCGCGATCCGAACGTTTCTCATAGCCATTGCTCCTTTCTTTGTGACAGTCTACTATAAAAAGTCCGGGTTGACCAAGCCCAAGCCTCCTCAGTAGGATAGCGTGTATGGCTCTCGACGAGGTGTTACGGCGATTGCAGAAGGTCTTGCAGCTTGAGAAACGAACTCAATATCAAGACGCTGCGGTCCTTGGGGGCTTAGAGGGCTTTATCGAGAAGTGCGCCCAGGAGCTCTCCGGAGTATCTCTCGCGGAGCGTCTGCAGAGAGTCGTGCGCGGATATGCCCTCAAACCCCCGGAGGCCCGACGCGCGGTCGTGCGCGAACTGGAAGATTGCTTGCGGGCTTTAGAGTGCCCCCAGCCCCTCTCCCGTGGTTCACCCACGGGAGAGGGGTCAGGGGTGAGGGCTCCGGTGCGCTTCGCCAAGGGGGTGGGCCCTCAGCGCGAAAGGCTCCTCCAAAAGCTTGGCATCCACACGATCGAGGATCTTCTGACGTACTTCCCCAAGCGCATTGAGGATCGCCGAGAGACCAAAAAGATCATACAGTTGCGCCACGGCGACAGGGTCACGGTGAAAGGGCGCGTGCGCGCCATAGATGTCATCAAACCCAGAGAGAACCTCGAGATCATCAAAGTAGCCATCCAAGACAACACGGGAG
>JAPWVB010000049.1 GCA_028275205.1 Candidatus Acetothermia bacterium | reverse complement strand
GAAAGTCAACGAACCCGTGGAATTTGACGCCTCCGGCTCGACCGACGACGGCGAGATCGTGCGCTATGAGTGGGACTTTGGCGACGGCCAGACCGGCGAGGGCAAGACGACCACGCATACTTATAAGACCGCAGGCACGTTCACGGTGAAGCTCACCCTTACGGATGATCGCGGCGCGAAGAACTCGCTCTCCCGAACGATCACGGTCGTCGAAGTGACGACGCCGTGAGTATAATAGGGCGTCATGCGCCGAGCGTGTCTCATCGCGGTCTTGCTCGTTGACATAGTGAGTTTTCTCTCTCTCGCTCAGACGACGCTCACGTTCACGAGCGCGCTGCCCTTCGATCTGAGCGGCTTTGGTGATCTCAGCTTTGAGGGCAGCTGGCAATGGCAGCGCGCCCCCTGGACGGTCGGAGCGAGCGCCACCCTCACACCAAAGAGCTTCGAGGGCGCTAAGCTCAGTTTGAGCTATCAGATCTCGCAGATCCAAGCGAGCGCCAACGCTACGCTCTCCCTTGAGGGGCTCAAGAGCGCCGAGACCCAGCTCAAGGCTGAGCTATCTGGGCTTATCTCGTTCGAGAACACTCTGAGTTTCAGCCGTCGCGGCTTCAAAAATGGCAAAGTGGCGGTGAAGCTCGGCCCCAGCGCGCTCAATATCAGCGGGAGCGCGCAGCTCACCCCGGAGGGTATCGCCGCGCCCAGCGGGGCTGTGAATTTCTCGCTCTCCCAAGAGTCGGGCGATCTCTCCGGGACGACGAGCTTTTCGGCTCACGGCTTCAGGGAGCAGACGCTCTCGGCTGTGGGCTATCTGAGCGAAGCGTGGACGCTGACTATGGCGTCGCGGCTGACGCCCAGGGGATTTGAGTCGGAGTCGCTCGATCTCGCTGTGGCTCTGTGGGACGGGTTGGCGTCGCTCTCGCTGAGTGCGACGGTCGAGGGCCGGGGGATCACCAGCGAAGGCATCTCGCTCGATCTCATGCTCGATGGGCTGTTCGTGCAAGCGTCTGTAGACTTCTCTGGGCTAGAGCTCAGTAATTTTCAGCTCATGGCCAACGGATCTGTCGGCGATCTTTCTCTCGATGCTTTGGTCATGGGCAGCCTCGACGGCATCCAGTTCGCTACGCTTACGGCAAGCGGAGAGCTTCTGGGATTCAGCGTAAGCGCGAGCTTGGATATGAGCGCCTTCGGGCTTGATAACTTCTCGCTGAGCGTAAGTCGCTCGCTGGGGCGCTGGACGTTCAGCGCTGAAGGGGCTTTCGGAGCGGACGGCTTCCAAGGCGGGACTCTCAAAGCGAGCTACAGCATCAAAATTTGACAGCCTTCCGCACAAAGAGCTAAGATAAAAAAACGCACAGAAGGAGGTTTGCGATCGTATGCGTCGCGTCTTCGCAGTGCTTGGCGTATTGATCAGTGTGAGTCTCTTGAGCTCTTTAGTGAGTTACGCCCAGACGGTCTCGATCAAAAGCGAGCAGCTCTCGCTGGGAGCAGCTGTGTGGCTGCCCATCACGATCAATGCCGCGCCAGATGGGCTCAATCGCTATACGTTGAGCGTCAGCGTTGACACGCCGGAGATCGCGCAGATCGAGGACGTGCGCTTCCCGGAGCCATTGAGGGATTTTGCGAGCTTTGAGATCGCCCCTGATGGCAATACCGTTCAGATCTCGGTGCGCGACGAGAACGACGTCATCGCGAGAGGGGCGCAGCAGACGACGCTCGCCGAGGTGAAGCTCCGCGGGACGTTTGGCGGCCGCACCACCGTCACGCTCGCCGTCCGCGAGATCGTCAACGATCGTCTCATTCCGTTCAATGTAGCTATCTCCAACGGACAGCTCAGCGTCGCTGCGGCGCCGAGCGCCCCCACGCTCGTCGTCGGCGTGGACGGGGTCTTAGTAGGCGACACCGTGCGTGTGCCCTTGATTCTCACGAGCACGGTGGGCGGGGTGCGGAGTTATCGCGCGCGGGTGCGCCTGGAGCGCCGCGACATCGCGACATTCGTGGGCGCGGACTTCCCGTTCTTCGCCGATCAGCAAGAAGTCTCGATCACCCCCGATGGCGACGAGATCGCTCTCGCGGCGCGCGACGGGGTTGATGCTGTGCAAGCGGGCGCGAAGGGCGTTATCTTAGCTTGGCTGATCTTACGCGGCGATCTTCCCACGATGGAGGGGAGCCCGTTGCGCCTGCTCAGCAATACTATCACTGAAGACAACAACAACAGCGGGCCATTCCCCACGAAAGATGGGCTGCTTACAGTCATTCGCCTTGAGAATCTGCCCCCGCAGTTCTTCGGGCCGCAGCCGCGCGACCAAGAGACCTTGGGCGATCGCTCTCCCTTCATCCAGATCACGATCAGCGACGACAAGAACGAAGTGCTCTCCGAGACGATTCAGCTCACCCTCCAAGACGAAGCCCAGACGTTGCAGTTTGGGTGGCAGAGCCCTGGCGCATCGTGGGATCAGACAAAGCATCTTTTCACGGTGAACTTAAAAGCGATCGGTGTGCAATTGAGCGGCGAGGTGCGCGCCACTATTCGGGCGCGCGACCGCCAGGGGGCCGAAGGGCGCTTCCAGTGGCGCTTCACCGTTCCCAAGGGGGAGGTGCCACCCCCGCCGCCGTCGGGCAGAACGATCGAAGAGCTGCTCGACACCGATGGGGACAATCGCTTGGGCGATCTTGAAATCTTGAGAGCGCTAGACTTTTGGATCAAGGGGAGGGAGCTGGCCCCAGGGCTCAGCATTGATGATTTGAAGATGCTCGCGCTTCTCGATAAATGGATCAAAGGCGCGCCGCTGCGCCCCAGCGCCCTGGGGAACCCGTACGTTCGTATTGCGCCCTAGGGTGCGATTTGCCAAGAGGGCCCTCTCGAGGGTATGATCAGAGCGAGAGGGCATATGAGAGCGCGGGCAGCACTCCTTGGGATCGTGATCGTGCTTGGCGGCTGCGTCCCTGCCCCAAATCAGCCGCCGCTCGCGGTCATTACCGCGAGCCCGCTCAGCGGCGGTGTTCCATTGATAGTGCAGTTTGACGGCTCTCGATCGCGCGACCCCGACGGCACAATTATTGAGTATCTGTGGGACTTCGGCGACGGCGCTACGGCTTCTGGGGTGAAGGTCTCGCACACGTATACGGAGGCCGGGCTCTATTTGGCCGTGCTCACCGTGCGCGACAATCGCGGCGCGACCGCGCTCGACTCGGTGCGCATCAAAGTGGGCAATCCCCCGCCCATCGCGCGCCTGACGGCCACTCCAAGAAACGGCTTCGCCCCGCTCACCGTGCAGTTCGACGCGTCAGCGTCGAGCGATCCGGCAGCGCTCTTCGTTCCCCAGCGCATCGTGCGGTATGAGTGGGATCTTGGCGACGGCACCGGCGCGTTTGGGGAGAAAGTCTCGCACATATACACGCGCGCGGGCGTCTACACCGTGACGCTTCGGGTCTTCGACGATGATGGCGCGAGCGATCGCGCCCAAACGGAGATCCGCGTGCTCGACTTTGCGTTTCCCCTGTCTGTGGGCGTGGGCTTAGCCCCGACAGCACTGGCTATCGCCGACTTTGATGGGGACGGCTTCGATGATATAGCCGTGGCGAACTTTGAGAGCCGCACGGTGGCGATCCTGCGCAGCACCGGCGATGGCAGCTTTCAGCTGAAGAGTTTTCTCGCGCTCACCGGGCGCCCTGTGGCCCTCGTCGCTCGTGATTTCACTGGAGATCAAAAGATTGATCTGGTCGTGGCGAACTTTGATGAGGGCCGGATCGCGATCTTTGAGGGCCAAGGGACGGGGGAGTTTCGAGCTACACGGGAGATCGTCGTGGGCGCTGGGCCGTATGCGCTCCTTGGCGCGGACTTCAACGATGATGGGATTTTCGATATAGCTGTGGCTAACGCGCCTTTGGGACAAGTGAAGATCTTCGTTGGGGACGGCACGGGGGACTTCTCCCAAGCTCAAGAGATCACTCTTGGGGGCTGGCCCAGCGCGTTAGCTTCTGCGGATTTCGACGACGACGGGCGAATAGATCTCGCTGTGACGGATTTCTTTAACGATACGGTGACGATTCTCCTGGGCGGCAGCGACGGAAGATTAGAGGCGCTCAAGCCGTTTGTGGCCGGCAAGGAGCCCACGGGGCTTGCCGTGGGCGATCTCAACGGCGACGGCTTTGCGGATCTTGCGGTCGCCGCTTCGGAAGAGAACGCCGTCAAGATCTTCTTTGGGCATGGGACGGGGCGGTTTCGCGAGGGGCCGGCGCTCTTCGCCGGCCCGGAGAGCCGCGCCGTCGCTCTCGCGGACTTGGATCGCGACGGCGCGCTCGATCTCATCGCCGCGAGCATCCAGAGCAATGAGCTGAAAATCTCTCTCGGTCGAGGCGATGGGACGTTTGGGATGAGTAGAATCTGGCCGGTGGGAGCGGGGCCCATCGCTCTTGGTGTGGGGGATTTTCGCAACACTGGGTTCGCTGATATCGTCGTGGCGCAGTTTCTCAGCGGGCGCGTCGCTGTTCTGTTCAATCAGATGGGCCTAGCTCGCTGAGCGTTGCGCTGGGCTTTCATTTTCGCTATCGTAAGAGCGCCATGCGGAAGTGCTTTCGAATCTTCTGGGTTGTCGGTGCGGTAGCGTTTCTCTTTGTGGGCTCGGTGGAGCCGAGCTTTTCTGGCGGCTGGGAGGCGCCGCCAAAGCCCATCTCCCCAAGCGAGCATCACCCGAAGATCGAGTCGGCGCTGCTTCGATCCTTCTCTGACCTAACCCCCGGCCCCTTCCCTAAAGGGGAGGGGCTAGGGGAGAGGTCTGGGAAAGTACGAGTCATCATTGAGAGCGAGCGCCCGCTCGATGAGGCGCTCTTGCAGCGCGTTGGTGCCCAGGTCGAAGCCCGCGCAGGGACGCTCTATCGCGTGCGCGTCCCAAGGGAGCATCTCCGAGCGTTAGCTGACATCCCCGGAATCTCGTTCATTCGGCGCCCAAGACTATTCACAGCCCTAGGGCCGCGCACGACCGAAGGAGTCCTGCCCACCGGGGCGCTTCTATTACAGAGCGCGGGCTGGCGCGGCCAGAACGTCAAGATCGCTATCATAGATTTGGGCTTCGCTGGGCTGAGCCGCGCCCTTGACTCCAAAGTCATCAAGCGCGAGGTGATCGTCGACACCCAGGACTACACCGGCGAGGGGCTCGAAGTTGGGACTGCTCACGGCACGGGCGTCGCCGAGATCGTCCACGCGATGGCTCCGCAAGCGTGGCTCTATCTGAAAAAAGTCGCCGACGAGATAGATCTCTCGAACGCTGTGGACGACGCGATCGCCCAGGGCGTGCAGATTATTAATTACTCTGTGGGCGTGGCGAATGCGAATTTCGGGGACGGCACAGGAATCGTCGCCGCGATCGTCGATCGGGCACGGGCTCACGGGATCCTGTGGGTCAACGCCGCGGGCAACCATGCCCAGAGCCATTGGATGGGCCCTTTCAGCGATAGAAATTTCAATAATTGGCTCGAATTTGCCCCCGGCAGAGAAGAGCTGTTCATCAAAGTTGACTTTCCCGGCTCGATTCAGCTCTATCTGACGTGGGACGACTGGCCGCGCACCGCACAAGACTTCGATCTCTTTCTCTATGACGCTCAGGGGCGCTTGGTCGCCAGTTCCCAGAACTATCAGACGGGCTTTGAGGAGCCAACTGAACAGATAGAGTACGTCGCATGGGCACCGGGGGTCTATCGCGCGCGGGTGCTCGCGCGGCGCGTCTTTCGAACGAATATCAGGCTGAAAATCTTCAATCTTAGTCAGCAGCCCATCGAGCCCAACGTCCCCGCGGGGAGCATCTTAACGCCCGCGGATGCGCGCGGCGCTTTTGCTGTGGGCGCGATCAGCGTGCGCTCTTGGAAAGACGGCCCTCAAGAGCCGTTCAGCTCTCAAGGGCCCACGAGCGACGGGCGGATCAAGCCCGATATTGCCGGGCCCGATGGCGTCTCGAGCTTCACTCTGACGTATTTTTCAGGGACTTCTGCGTCGGCGCCGCACGTCGCAGGAGCGGCGGCGCTCTTGCTCTCGCAGCACCCCGAATGGACAGCCGATCAGCTCGAAAGCGCCCTCGAAGCCCAAGCTGTTGATCTGGGCGAGCCGGGGAAAGACAACATCTACGGGGCAGGGAGACTAGATCTCTCACTTGGCACGATCCAAGCGCGTCGGACGATCTCGCCCAAGCGAGTGCAGCCTGGCGACCTTATCACGGTGACGGTGACAGCGACGATGCCGCCGGGGCTCTTTGGCGGATTTGAGCTGTATGAAGAGACTCCGTGGGCTGTTTCTCACACTTCGAACTGTCAACTGAGAACTGTGAACTCTCTCGTGTGTGTCTGGCCCGTTGTCCATCCTGGCCAGACGGTGCGCTTCAGCTATGAGCTGCGCATCCCCCCGACAGCCCAGCCGGGCATCTATCGTTGGTCGGGCACGGTCAATAATACTCTGATCGAGGGCGATGACTCCATTACGATAGAGCTTTCTCAAGCTGTGTCCGTCTCGCTCGCGTATAGGCGAGACGCGGTGCGCATTCAATTCTCAGAGCCCGTCGAGACGGCACGACTGCGCATCTACGATCTGCGCGGGGCTCTGCTCTTTGAAGAGATCGCTCACGGAAGCGTGGCGCTCGACTGGCACCCTGACCGTCGGGCGAACGGCGTCTATCTCTATGTCGTTGAGATTCTGCAAGGGAACGAGATTATTCAGCGAAAGCTTGGCAAAGTCATCGTGCTCAAATAAAATGTCGGTATGACGATCTCACAGCTTCAGCAGAAATCGAAAGAGCTTCGTCGCGCTGTGTTAGAGATGGTCGCACAAGCGGGCTCCGGGCATCCGGGAGGGGCGCTCAGTTCGGCTGATTTGCTCACCGTGCTATACTATAAATATCTGCGCCATCGTCCCGAAGACCCACGCTGGCCCGAGCGCGATCGCTTTGTGCTCAGCAATGGCCATGTCTGTCCGATACTCTATGCGATCTTGGCCGATCGCGGCTATTTCCCCAAAGAAGAGCTGAAGAAGCTGCGCAAGCTCGGCTCGATCTTGCAGGGGCATCCGAGTTTAGCGTGGGGGACGCCGGGGGTGGAGCATTCTGGGGGCTCGTTGGGGTTGGGGCTCTCGGTGTCGGTAGGGATGGCGCTGGCGGCCAAGCTCGACAAGAAAGACTATAAAATTTACTGTCTCATCAGCGATGGGGAGTGCCAGGAGGGCCAGACGTGGGAGGCGGCCCAAGCCGCCGTACACTATAAGCTAGACAATCTCTGCGCGATGCTCGATCGGAATTTTACGCAGATAGACGGGCGCACCGAGGAGATTATGAAGATCGAGCCCATTGCCGAGAAATGGCGGGCGTTCGGGTGGGATACTGTAGAGATTGACGGGCACGATTATGAGCAGATTATCTGGGCTTTTGAAAAGTTCTTACAGAATCAAGGCACAGGGCGCCCAACGATGATCGTGGCTCGGACGGTGATCGGCAAAGGTGTCTCCTTCATGGAGGGGGACTATCACTGGCATCACGGCGCGCCCACGCCAGAGCAGCTGGAGCAAGCGCTCCGGGAGTTAGCGTAGAATCACGAAAAACACTGAAAGAGCCACGGAGCATCCCGAATGTTTGTGGAATGCTCCGCGGCTTTGTGCACTCGCGTTACCCTCGCTTGATGATGCACTTCCCCGGCCCGGTGTCAACTTCATAGATCATAGGCGAGCTGAAGCTCACCGAGCGATCTTCGATGACTACGGTCGTCTGTCTTCGGTACGTGCCAAAGGGGATGCGTGCTTTGAAGTTCCCCCGTACCAAGACCTTTCCAGATTCACCAGGGTTTTGCGTGCAGATGATCGTCGTTGTGCCCTCTCCGGCGCTGGGGTTGCCCGCACGAATGAGGAACGTGTCGTTGCCGCCGCCGCCACTGAGGGTGTCTACGCCGTATCGGCCATCTATGACGTCATTGCCCAAGCCGCCATCTATGACGTCATCGCCGTTGCCGCCAATGATGATATCATTGCCCGCTTCTCCGTTGATTGTGTCGTTGCCGCCGCCGCCCATGATCCAATCATGGCCTGTTCCGGGAATGCCGCCGCGGCTGTCATCACCAAAGATGATATCATCTCCAGCAGTGCCCACGATGCGATCGTTGCCGCAACCGGTCTCAGGGCAGGCGTTAGGGCCGTTCGTGAAGTTTCCATCGCCATCGCCGCGGATCATGACACCGTTCACGTTCGACTCGAGCGGCTGACACAGGTCGGGGCCAAAGGTTCCCTCAGTGTCGCGAGTATAGCCGTAGCAAGCAGGCAGAGCACGCGTGAACGTCACTGTGACTGTTCTGTTTGCGGTCATCCTTACCGTGCATGTTCTCTTGTCTTGGGAGACGGAGTCACAGCCGCTCCAGTTGCTGACCGTGGAGTCTCCATCGGGTGTCGCTGTTAAGACCACTTGGGTATCTTGCGCGAACGATGCAGAACAGACGGAGCCGCAATTGATTCCCGAGGGGCTGCTGGTAACTGTGCCGCTGCCGGTGCCACTGATGCTTACAGTAAGCACGGGGTTCTGTGTGAACGTCGCCGTGACGGACTTATTCGCGTCCATCGTGATCTGACACGTGCCTGTGCCGCTGCACGCGCCGCCCCAGCCACTGAAGGACCACCCGGAATCAGGGCTGGCGGTGAGTGTCACGGTCGTGTTTGCGGCAAACGAGGCCGAACACGTGCCACGACAGTTATTGATCCCGGCGGGGCTGCTGCTGACAGAGCCATTCCCCGATACCGTCACGGTGAGTGTGAACGTAGTTGTCGTT
>JAPWVB010000048.1 GCA_028275205.1 Candidatus Acetothermia bacterium | reverse complement strand
GAGCGTCGGAGGCTGTGGCAGCAGTGGGGCCGGCTCTCTCACAGGACGAAGCTCATCGGCTGGATCGAGGATCTGAGGGCATCGCCCATCGGCGTGACGCCGGGGGAGCATCGCACCGCCCTCTATCTTGTGCTGGTGGAAGGAGATTGACCATGCGCTCTCGCCTAGAGCTTGCGCACTCCTGGTCAGCATTCACGGGATATTTGATACTCGCTGGGATCCCCTTGCTTATCGCGCTGCCCTCGTCCGCTCGCGTGGATGAGCTCGTCACCCCTCGGCTGAGCATGGGCTCTGTCTTTTTAGTGATCGCCACGGTGCTCTTTGCTGCGTACTCGCTCAGCTTTGGGCTGAAGGGAGGGACCATCAAGAGCGTGCTCGCCCATGTGCTCTTTCTGCTCGTGCTGAGTCTGCCCTACTGGACGGTCTTTACGGGGATTGTCGGTCATGGGCTTGATCGCCTGCTGGGCGCCCTGGGGTATCTGGGGCTTTATGGGGCATGCTGGGCTCTCCTGGGCGTGCCCATTGGGAGGCGCTGGCCTACGGAGATCGCGCAGTTCCACATCAAGTACGCGTTGCTCATCCTTGCTCTCGTCACGACGTTCTTCGTGCTGCAGCCGCTCAACCCCATTCTCATGCTCTCGCTCTGGTTTGGCGAGGGCCCATTATACGAACAGAGGGGCTTTTTACTCATGGGCTATCTGTCGCTTGCGATCATCCTAGGGATTTTGGTATGGTGGACAGCAAGGGAGGAAGACCGTGCACGGGTTCGAGATGCTCCGCGCTAGGCTCGAGCGGCGCCAGCGCCTGCTCAATGGGCTCACGGCAGCAAGCTGGGCCTTGCTGATCAGCGTGGGGATCGCCATCGTTGCGTTAGGTGGGAGCGCGTTGGGGCTCTGGGGTGCCGTCCCGCTCCTGCCGTGGGTGATAGCCCACGCTCTTCTAGGGATTGTTGGGTTTGGGATCGGGTGGATTTGTCCCATCAATAGCAGAGAGCTGCTCTTCCGCGCCGATCGCCATCTCCAAAGCCATGAACTGCTGGTGACGCTCTATGAGCTGAGCCAAGGGTATGGCCCCGCAGAATTTTTCCCATTGCTGGAGCGTCGGCTGGCAGCGCTTTCGGTGACTCCTGCCCGCGCCCTCCCTATGGGATCAGGGGATCGAGGGCGCTGGGCAGCCGTAGCGATCCTTAGCTTCTTCTGTGTGAGTGTAGCGAGCTTGGTCCAGCCAGGGTGGCTCCCGACAGAGTCTCACCTGAGCGCGACTGCGCCAGCAAGTCACGAATCTTCGCGGGCGTCGCCGCTTCTTGATGAGTGGTTGCAGACGCCGCCACCAGATCTGGCGCAGAAGCTCGCCGATATGCGCGAGCGCTTCGAGAGAGCTCGCCGTGAGCTTGCGCTCAATCCCAACGATCCGCGCGCGCGCGCAGCCCTCCAACAGCTCCACGCCGAGCTCCTCACAGAGCAAGAGCGCCTGGCACCTCCCTCTCCCCCGACAGACGCAGAATCTTCAAAGAAATCGAGCAGCGACGCTTCTGTCACTGAGGGCTCCTCCAGCGATCTGCGCCCACCGCAACAAAGCAGTTCTGGAGCAGCAAAGCTCGATCACATAGTCCAGGGCTTGCGAAGCATCCTCGAGCAAGCCCAAGGGCTCTCTCACGAAGAACTGAAGAAACTCTTAGAGCAACTGCGCGACGCCCCTCCTGAAGTAGCAGCTCTTGCCGAGCAAACGTGGCAAGAGACCCAAATCCCGCAAGAGTTCCGGCAACGTCTCGAGGAGCTGCTGCGGGAGCTTGAGGCGCGTCAAGCCCTCTACGAGCAGCTCGAGCATCTGCAACAAGAGATTGAGTCTGCCCTCGCGCCCCCTGAGCCTCAGACCGCGCACGGGGAAGAGTTCTCTCAAAGCTCCCCTAACGCCCCGTCTCCGGTTGAAGAGGGCTCTCAGCAAGCTCCGAGCCAACAGGGCTCGGCCTCCGCGGAGACCCCACGATCTCAAGAGCGCTCGGAAGAGTCTCAGCCCTCAGCTGGAGCCGGGCGCGGCACAGCCCCGCTCGATCCTGAAGCTGCCAAAGACTTGCCCGATCTCTCCGAGCTGCGCGAGCGCTCACGGACCATCCCCGTGCCGCCAAGCGCCCATGACCAAGATCTTGATATTCTCTTCGAGATCGTGAGCCTGGAGCTGCCCCAGGACCCCCAGGGAGCTTCGAGCCCCACCCCTGCCCAGATCAATTACGAGAGAGTCGAGGCAGTCCTCGATATGCTTGAGATCCCCCAAGAACTCCGCGACGCGGTGCGCCAATACTTTCTCAGCCTCAGCCGCCACTGAAGGAGATCTATGATCACCGAGCAGAGAATCCGCGAGCTGCAAGAGAAGTTCCACGAGCTGATCGCAGAGATCCGCTCGGTCATCATCGGCCACGAAGAAGTGATCAAGTACGTGCTCATTGGGCTTTTGTGCGGGCAGCACTTATTATTAGAAGGGGTGCCGGGGCTGGGCAAGACTCTTCTCGTACGCACGCTAGGGAGAGCCTTGGGGCTAAAGTTTGCGCGCATTCAGTTCACCCCAGACCTGATGCCCGCGGACATCATCGGCACGCGCATCCTCACCGAAGACGAAGCGGGGCGACGGCGCTTTGAGTTTGTTCGCGGCCCGATCTTCGCACACTTGGTCTTAGCTGACGAGATCAACCGCGCGACCCCAAAGACCCAGTCGGCGCTCTTGGAAGCCATGCAAGAGCGCAGCATTACCGTAAGCGGGGAGACGTATACCCTCGAAGAGCCGTTCATGGTCTTGGCGACCCAGAACCCCATCGAGATGGAGGGGACGTACCCGCTACCGGAAGCCCAGATCGATAGATTCTTCTTCAAGATCGTCTTGCGCTATCCATCGCTGGGCGAGCTGGAGCAGATCCTGCAGCGCCACGGAAGTAGCCACGAGCTTCGTCCCGTCAGACAAGTCCTCACTCGCGAGGAGCTGCTCGAAGCGCAGCAGCTTGTGGCGCAATGGCCCATAGCATCGCCGCTGCGGCGCTACGCCGCCCAGCTGGTCTACGCCACCCAGCCGTCGTCAGACACTGCGCCAGAGCTCGTCAAGAAGTACGTCGAGTACGGGGCGAGCCCCCGCGCGGCCCTCGCGCTCGTCTGGGGCGCCAAGGCCCATGCGTTCCTCTCCGGGGAGCTCCACACGCGCATCGTTGACGTCCAAGCGGTCTTCTACCCCAGTCTCATTCACAGAATCATTCGGAATTTCCGCGGGGAGGCCGAGGGCATCCCCGTCGAGCAGATCCTCCAGCAAGTTTATGACCAGATCCGACCTACGTAGGCGCTTCGCAGACGAATCTCTCTGGAAGCGGCTCTCGGCGCTGCACCTTCTTGCGCGCCAGCGCGCGGAGGGCCAGGCCGGCCCGTGGACGACCCGCCGCGCCGGCATGAGCTTGGAATTCGCCGAGCATCGCGAGTACTACCCCGGCGATGACTTCCGCTATGTTGATTGGAACCTCTACGGGCGCCTGGACCGGCTCTTCGTCAAAGTCTTCCACCGCGAAGAGAATATTTCCGTCTATATTGTGATTGACACGAGCCGCTCCATGGCCGTGGGGGGGAAGCTCAGCTATGCGACCGAGCTTGCTGGGGCTCTGGCGCACGTCGCTCTGAAAGACATGAACCGTGTGGGGGTCTTCGCGTTTGCCCAGAGAATCATCTCCGGAGTGCCGGCGCGCAGCGGCGCGGTTCACCTTCAGAAGATCTTCTCTTTTCTTGAAGGGCTTGAGCCTCTCGAGCAGACGTCTCTCAGCGCGGCTCTCGAAGAACTGAGCAAGCTCCCGCTGCGACGGGGTCTGATCGTGCTCCTCAGCGATATGCTCGACCCAGAGGGCTGCGAGCACGGGCTGCTCCATCTCCTCGTCAAGCGCCATGAGATCGCGATTGTTCAGATCCTCGCGGCGCACGACCTCGATCCCCCTCTCCACCACGAAGCACGATTGGTAGATAGCGAGATCGCCAAAGAACTCTCAGTTTCCTCAAGCGCAGTCGCCCGCTATCGTCAGCGGCTTCTGCGCTATACACAGAATTTGGAGAAGTTCTGCCGCACACATCAGATTCGATATAAGCTGCTCTCGGCGGCGCGGCCGCTGGAGCGCGCCCTCTTTGAGGATCTTCGCGGGGTGCTCTTCGTATGATCTTTCTGAGCGCGTGGGCTTTTGGGCTGTTGAGCTTGAGCGCCGTCATAGCTTTCTTATATTTTCTGCGGCGGCGTGAGGAGCGCGTGATAGTCTCTGCGATCTGGCTCTGGTCCGAAGAGCAGGAGCGGCCGCGCAGCGCCCTCGTGCTCCTCTGGACGAAGATTTGGTTACTGCTTGTGCAGGTGGCCGCGCTCGGCGCGCTCGTCTTCAGTCTCGCTCGGCCTACGCTCACCCAAGAGTTCCTCGGAGGGGGCACGCTCGCGCTCATCATTGACGGCAGCGCGAGCATGCAGACATCCCACGGCGATCGGACGCGCTACCAGCACGCCCTCAAGATCGCTCAAGAGCTCATCGAGCGTCGGCGCCCAAGAGCTCTGACCGTGATCCAAGCGCAGCGAACCTCAAAGCTCCTTGTGCCTCTCACCGAAGACCGTGCGCGCGCCTTGAAGATCTTAATGAGTTCTCAGCCCACGCTGCAGAGCGACGCGAGATCTTCAGATCTCATCGAGCTTTTGCGCAGCCAGGGAGAGCTTGACACGTTCGACGAAGTAATCTTCATCAGCGATCGAGAGCCCGCGCTGCCCTTCGCTGTCACGTGGCTTCCCGTGGGCGAATCTGCTAAAAATTTAGCGATCACGGGCTTTGCTGCCCGGCCCTTGCCCGATGGGACGCCCCGCGTCACTCTCTGGGCTCGCATCGAGAACTTCTCCCAAGAACCGCTCGAAGGGAACATCAAGCTCTTCGTCGAAGACACGGAGATCCTCAGCCAACGCCTCTCCGTGGAGCCTGCAGGAGCTCGCACTCTGGAGACGCTTGCGCCGTTGCGCTCTCGCTTTCGCGCTGCCCTGGACGTTACGGATGACTTCGCATTCGACAACGTTCGCTATTCGATCATCCCTGCGCGACCAATGCTGAAGATTCTTTGGCTTGGAGAGCGCAACTTCTTCCTCCTGCGCGCGTTGAGCACCTTCGCTGAGCTCAGCTTCTCTGAACCGTCTGATCTTATAGTTGCTTACAACACGGCGCTCACGGGTCTTTTGGGCAGAGCCTTGCTCATCAACAGCAGTGCCGAGCCTTGGGTGGTACACACGGGGAACGTCAAAGAAGCTCAGCTCCCCCAAATAGTGACCCCCACTCACGCCCTGGTGCAGAACGTGCGCGCGGAGCACCTTCTTCCCACAACGCTGATGGAAACCAAGCTCGCCCCCGACGTGCAGACGCTGATCACCTCTGGGGATCAGCCGATCTTGGCAGCCTACAGATCAGAGAGCGTGAGCTTCATCTATCTGGGGGTCAATCTCAAAGATTCCCCACTCGTGCTGACCCCGAGCTTTCCCATCTTGATGCGCAATAGTCTCTTCTGGCTTATGCCTGAGCTGGGCCTGCCTTCTGAGCAATTCATCTCAGAAGGTTTTGCAACGCCGGGATTCGCAGAGCAGACCGCGATCAATCTCGACCCCAGCGAGTCCGAGATCAACCGTCCCCAGGGCGCTCCTACTGCTACTAGTAGAGAGCTCTCCCAGAGAGCCATAGAGAGCTATACACATACCCCGCTCTGGCATGTCGGGGCGTGGGTGGCGCTTGGGGCACTTCTAATAGAGTTTTTCTGGTACTATCGCGGGATCTTTCGTCGGCGCGAGGTGGACCGATGAGCGTGCTCTTTGATGCGCCGTGGGCGTTGGTGGGAATCGCTCTCATTGCTAGTGGGTTATGGGCGGTGCGCCAGCGCTGGCGCGCCCTCCCCAAAGCCGAGCGCCTTGCGGTGCTGGGGCGCGCAGGAGCGCTCGCTCTGATCTGTCTTGCGCTTGCCGGCCCACGGCTCTCTTCTGGGGCCTCGGAACGCTTCGTCTATTTTTTAGTAGACCGCTCGGCCAGCGTGGGCACCGATCCGTCTGAGCTCTCGCAGCTTGTGCGGGCGCTCGCTCAGCCCATCGAGAGAATATTCTATGGACTGATCAGCTTCGGCGCGGAGCCCATGATCGAGACGGGCCTCGCTCCCACACTCTCTGGCTTCCAAACGGAGCCCGACCCGACGGCCACAGACATCGCGCAAGCGATTCAGTTAGCGCTAGAGACGTTTCCTCGTCGCGGGCGCCGCGAGATCGTGCTCTTCACGGATGGGCAAGCGACCAAGGGGGATCTTGCTGCCGTCGTCGCGCGAGCGCGACGCGAGGGCGTCCCCATCCACGTCTGGCCCTTGGGGGGAGATCTCTCCGAGGTCTGGATTTCTGATCTGGAGCTGCCAGAAGAAGTTCCCTTGGGAGTGCCCTTCTCCATCCGTCTGCAGCTGGGCGCCACTACGCAGGGGCAGGGCACCGTGCTCCTCTACAGAAACAATGAGCTCATTCACACAGCGCCCATCGAGTACACCCCAGGGGTTCAAGAAGTCCGCTTGCACGATACTCTCAAGACGCCGGGGGCTTTTACGTATAGAGTCTATCTGAAAGCTTCGCCTGATCGCCTTACGGAGAATAACGAGCTCTATGGGGTGACGACTGTTCGCGGTGGGCCGCAGGTGCTCGTGATCGAGCGCTCCCCTGGGGAGAGCACGGTCGCGCATCTAGTGCGCAGCGCGGGATTCTCCTTCGATCAGAAGAGACTCTCAGACTTGGCGACGCTCCCCCTCGCTGAGTATAAAGTGATCATTCTCAACAATGTGCCCTTGGGGCAGCTCACGAAGAGAGAGCGCCAAGCGCTCAAGAACTTCGTAGGGGATCTTGGGGGCGGGCTGTGGGTCATTCAAGGGCGAGCGGCTGTGATGGATCTAGAGGAGCAGACCCCGCAAGAGCTCGCAGAGCTCGAGGAGCTCTTGCCCGTCTCGTATCTAGCTCCTGAGCCCTATGAGATTCCAGCCTTGGCGTTGGTGTTCGTGATGGATCGCTCAGGGAGCATGGGCGATCCCGCTGGCGGCGTCCCCAAGATAGAGATCCTCAAGCGCGCCGCGCTGCGCAGCTTGGAAGTGCTCGACCCGGAGGATTGGGTGGGGCTGATCGCCTTCGATACGGACTTTGAGTGGATCGTGCCGCTCAAGCCGCTTGGGGATCGCCGAGATTTCCAAAGCAGCATTCAGCGCCTCAGCGCCAACGGCGGCACCGATCTCTACTTCGCTCTGAAAGCCGCATTCGAGACGCTCGAGCGCCAACGCGCCAAAGTGAAGCATATCTTGATCTTCACCGATGGACACAACAACACCAAGCGCGAGCGCGAGTACCGCGAGCTCTACAAGCGATTCGCCCAGAGCGCCGTGCGCGTCTCCGTCTTGGGGATTGATCGTGCCCCCAATGAAGAGTTCCTCAAGGAGTTGGCCGAGGCCGGGCGCGGACGATACCAGCGTGTCCAAGAGTTTACGGATCTGCCGGTCTTCTCGCTGCGGGAGGTGCGGCGCATCGCGCGGCTGCGCTGGATTGAGGGGCAAACCCCCCTGAAGGCCCTTGCCCCTCCAGCGCCTCCTCCCGTCGCGGGGTACGTGCTCACGCACGAGCGCATCGGGGCGCAGACAGTGCTCACAACAGATCCAGAAGAGAACCCCCTGTTGGCCTTCACACACTACGGGCTTGGGCGTGTCGCTGTGCTCAACACGGATCTTGAGGGCGAGGGAGCCCCACAATGGCTCTCATGGTCTGGCCTGAGCGAGCTCTTCGCCCAGACCCTGACGCAGCTCTATCGCTCCCCAATGCGTCACGGGGAGCTCTCCGTGCACATCGCCGTGCACGATCATGATCTTGAGATCATTGCCGACATGCGCCAAGGGGATCGCTGGATCTCGGACGCGACGCTCTCGGGCCAGCTGACCGGCCCGCTGCGCCAAGAGTTTCTCTTCTCGCCCATAGCCCCAGGGCGGTATCGCGCTCAGCTTGGGCGTCCCCCCCAGGGACAGCATATTCTGCGCGTAGCCGCCCAGCGGTCCGATCAGCTCATCAGCGAGATCACCAAGCCCCTCGTGATCCCTTACGCCCACGAATACCGACGAGTTGGGCTCAACAGCGAGTTTGTCCAGGAGATCACGCGTGCCACGGGCGGACAAGTCTTAGAACGACTGAGCTTGCCCCCGCCCTCAGGAAAGATCGCTCAAGAGAGCTTCACGGAGCTGTGGCCGTGGGCGCTCGTGCTCGCATTAGCGCTGTTCATCATAGACTTGGCCCTGCGCAAGCTCTGGTGGCTCGTCGAACGCTGAAAATTTGTCTTCGAGGGGCTCTTCTTGCTATGATAGCTGTAATTTTGCAGGAGGTGGTCGGATGTTCGAGCGCATCTTTGGTGGGTTGAGTCACTGGGCGACGATTCCCCTCAGAGTAGCCATAGGGGTGATCTTTGCCGCGCACGGCTGGCAGAAGTTCTCAATGGGGCTGGACGGCGTCGCCCGATTCTTTGGGAGTGTGGGGATCCCGCTGCCGGAGGTCTCGGCATTCATCGTGGCGTTTGTGGAGCTTGTGGGCGGGATCGGGCTGATTTTGGGGATCTTCACACGGTACTGGGCGCTCTTGCTCTCGATCGTCATGATCGTCGCAATTTTAACTGTCAAGCTCCAGGCTGGTTTGATCGCGCTCCCCTGTAAGGACCAAGTAGAGCTACTAGGACAGCCTCTGGAGCGTTGTCTTCAAACGGGCTCGGAGCTCGATCTAGCACTTTTAGCAGGTGCGCTGGCACTTCTTTTGACCGGTCCAGGGCCGCTCTCGCTGGAACGCGCGATCTTTCAAAAAGA
>JAPWVB010000047.1 GCA_028275205.1 Candidatus Acetothermia bacterium | reverse complement strand
ATTGGGCATTGAAATAGGGCTTTGTTCTGTTTTGATTCACGCGTTAGTCATTCGAGGGAGGCTTTCGAAAGAAGAAGCCCGTAGAGTATTTGACCGGATCGCAGAGCGCCGTGGCTGGCTGGGGCGCCCGCTGTACGAGTATGGGAAGAAACTGTTGGAGTGATATGGCTTCGGTGCCCGCTCCACGTTATAGAGATGCCAGAGCTGAGGACCTTACAGTCTTCCTTCAACCCTCAATTCCAATCAGCTCTCGTCGTAATTCTCTGATCTCGTCGCGAAGCTGAGCTGCCCTCTCAAACTCTAAGCGCTTGGCTGCCGCGAACATCTCGCGCTCCAGTTCTTTAATAAGCTTGGCCAAATCAGCAGGGGTCTTGGCCGCGACTTTCGCCGCCCTCTTCTCTTTGCGCTCGCGCGCCAGCTCCGGCATGAACTCTTTGATCGCTTTCTTCACGGTCTCCGGCGTGATCCCGTGCTTTTGGTTATACTCCAGCTGGAGCTGGCGCCGCCGCTGCGTCTCCGCCAGAGCCCGCGCCATCGAATCCGTCACAACGTCAGCGTAGAGAATAACCCGCCCGCGCACGTTGCGCGCCGCCCGCCCAATCGTCTGAATGAGCGAAGTCTCCGAGCGCAAGAACCCCTCTTTGTCAGCGTCCAAGATCGCAACGAGAGAGACTTCGGGAAGATCCAACCCCTCGCGCAGCAGATTGACCCCCACTAAGACGTCAAACTCCCCCAGACGCAGATCGTGCAGAATATCCACACGATCGAGCGTCTCGATCTCCGAGTGCAAGTAGCGCGCCTTGATCCCTAGCTCCGTCAGATATTCTGTCAGATCTTCGGCCATCTTCTTGGTGAGCGTGGTCACCAAGACGCGCTCGCCCCGCTGGGTGACTTCCCTAATCTCGGCGATAAGATCGTCAACCTGCCCTCGAACCGGGCGCACAATCACCTCGGGGTCCACCAAGCCCGTCGGTCGAATGATCTGCTCGACGATCTTCTGACTCTTAGCACGCTCATAGGGTCCCGGCGTCGCGGAGACGTAGATGACTTGGTTCATCTTCTGCTCGAACTCTTCAAACTTCAACGGGCGATTATCGAGGGCGGAGGGCAGCCGAAAGCCGTATTCAATTAAGACTTCTTTGCGCGAGCGATCCCCGTTGTACATCCCGCGGATCTGAGGGATCGTCTGGTGGGATTCATCAATGACCATCAGGAAATCTTTGGGGAAGTAATCGATGAGCGTGCATGGGGGCTCGCCGGGCTTGCGCCCGTCAAGATGGCGCGAGTAATTCTCGATCCCCGGGCAGTACCCCAGCTCTTGGAGCATCTCCAGATCGTGCAGGGTGCGCTGCTCCAGACGCTGCGCTTCAAGCAATTTGCCCATCGCTCGCAGCTCCGCCAGGCGCTCCTCGAGCTCTGCGCGAATGGACTCAATCGCGCGCATGAGCTTCTCTCTTCCGGTGACCCAGTGGGTCGCCGGATAGATCACGGTGAAGTCTAAGTCTCGCAGGCGCTTGCCGGTGAGCGCGTCAAGTTCCGAGATTCTCTCGATCTCATCGCCAAAGAGCTCGATCCTGAGGGCGTTCTCACTGTAAGATGGGATGATTTCGATCACGTCGCCCTTAGCTCTGAAAGTCCCGCGTCCAAAGCCGATCTCGTTGCGCTCGTACTGGAGCTCAACGAGTCTATGGAAGATCTCGTCGCGCGAGACTATGGCGCCCTTGCGCAGCGGGAGCGTCATCGCCGCGTACTCTTGGGGTGTGCCCAGCCCATAGATGCACGAGACGCTCGCCACGATAATAACGTCTCGACGTTCCAAGAGCGCGCTGGTTGCCGCGTGGCGCAGACGATCTATCTCGTCGTTGATCGAGGCGTCTTTTTCGATGTACGTATCTGTTTGGGGGATGTACGCTTCGGGCTGATAGTAATCATAGTAGCTGACGAAGTAGTGTACGGCGTTGTGGGGGAAGAACTCGCGAAACTCGTTGCACAGTTGAGCCGCGAGCGTCTTATTGTGGGCGATGACGAGCGTGGGCTTTTGGACGTTCTGGATGACGTGAGCGATCGTAAACGTCTTGCCGGAGCCGGTGACGCCGAGCAGTGTTTGGTGTTTCAAGCCCGCTTGGAGGCCCTCGGTCAATTCGCGGATGGCCTTGGGCTGATCGCCGCGTGGCGTCAATGACGATACGAGTCGAAACTCCTCGGTGCGCGTGAGGGTGCTCATCGTTGTGATTATAGCGCAGCTAGGGGACGGGGTCGAGGCCGCCGGGGTTGCCCGGATGGCACCGAGCGATCCTCTTGAGGGCGAGCCAGCCCCCGCGCACGATCCCGTACTTTTGGATCGCTTGTTTGGCGTACTCGGAGCATGAGGGATAGAACCGACAGCTCTGAGGCAACATCGGCGAGAGCAGCTTCTGATACGCCGTGATCAGCGCGAGCGCAACGGATCGCATGGCGTTTGATTATATCAGCTGGGGCCGGGGCGGGCGAGGGCCTCTGATAGTTATGGCCAATCGCTGCCGTTCTGGTAGCGGGACCAATCGCTCTGCTCAAAAGCTCTCACAAAAGCACCCACAAAGACTTTCGCCGGCTGTTGGGGCAAGATGACCCGCAGCACCTTCGTCCGCGAGGGGAAAGGCATCTGACGGACATTGTGTACGAAGCCTGCATCCTTGGTGAAGCAGAGATCATACTGCTGGGCCACTTGGCGATAGAGGGTGCTGTTATCCAAGCCCTTCAGGCGCAGGCTGTTGACCGAATCAACCTCATGGCCCAGGCGGCGTAGGGCAGGCACCAGCGACTCTGGGAGGTTCTCATCGAGCAAGATCTTCATGGCACGGCCAAGAGATCCGAATGGGCCAACTCCTCTAAGACGCCACGGATGGCCTCTTCACTGAGGCTGGGGTATTCCTGGACGATCTCGGGGATGGTCATGCCGCAAGCGAGAAGCTCTAGAAGCAAAGCTACGGAGATGCGGGTGCCGCGCACCCGTGGGGCGCCGCCCAAGTGTTCAGGGTCGGAGACGATCCACTTCTCCTTGGTGCTCATCGCTTGGGAAATTATATCAGATGGGGCCGGGGCGGGCGAGGGCCCCGGCCCTCAACTTCTGAGCTAAAGCACGCTCACCTACCCTTCAGTACCCTAAGATAGCCGGATGCTTCAGCATCCAGGTTTGATCAGCGTCTAAACGTAGTAATGAGTTTTAGCTCATCAACCCTTATAGTGCCTGAGAATACCTGCTCCGTTCCATCCACCAGGACGCGCACCGTAAACGACTCCGTCGAGCTGGCTCCTGAGCATCGCGCGTAGTAGTGGACGAAGACTTTATATTCCCCTCTGGGGGCCTGGCCCGGCGGCCAAAAGATATTCTCCACAGGTCTAGTTGTGACATTCTCGCAGTCTGCGTTAGCATCCACGTCCAGCTTGCCGCCGCTGGGGCAGGTGGGGTTGCGATAGTAAACTTCGCAGCCGTTGGGATCTACGACATGCAGGTCCAAATCTGCTGTGCTGTTCCACCTGAGCGTCACTTGGACGTCGCCGGTCTGCAGGCCTCCGGTGCAGAACTGCTTCCAAGTCGCAGTAGGGATTTCCCTCACGGGGATTTGGCACCTGTTGGGGGCTCCCACATCGAGAAGCTGCACGAGCACTTCCGACCCGCTGATCTCCAGATACCCGGTATCCAAACCATCTTTGGCGTTCTCGGCAGTCCACGTGAAGGTGATCTCGTTCTGGCCGATGGTGACTCTGATCTGCTTGCCTTCAGCGAGCGTGGCGTAGATCTTGAGTCGGACGGTCTCCTTGCCGTCAATGGTGAACCGAGCTGCTTCTACTCCCTTATTTCTGTCGAGCTGGGCGTAGTTAACGCTGCCGACCACTAAGATCCCTAGTAGGGCCATTGCCAGCCCTACCCACTTTAGAGGGCATCTCATGGGTCTAACCTCCCTTCTTTAATAGTTTGCTTAGGTTCACCTTCCTAGATCGCTGATGTCCCACAGCTTGATCGTGGTGTCACTGGAGCCTGATGCCAGGAGCCGCCCGTCGGGGCTGAACGCCACGGAAATGACACTGTCGGTGTGGCCGGAGAGGGTGCGCACGAGGCTGCCTGTGGCTACATCCCACAGCTTGATCGTGTCGTCAGTGGATCCAGATGCCAGCAGCCGCCCGTCGGGGCTGAACGCCACGGACAAGACCCAGCCGGTGTGGCCGGAGAGGGTGCGCACTTCTCTGCCTGTGGCCACATCCCACAGCTTGATCGTCCTGTCATCGGAGCCGGAGGCCAGCAGCCGCCCGTCGGGGCTGAACGCCACGGACCTGACATAGTCGGTGTGGCCGGAGAGGGTGCGCACTTCTCTGCCACTGGCCACATCCCACAGCTTGATCGTCCTGTCACCGGAGCCGGAGGCCAGGAGCCGCCCGTCGGGGCTGAACGCCACGGACTCGACCCAGGACCTGACACTGTCGGTGTGGCTGGGACTCAAGAGGGTGCGCACTTCTCTGCCTGTGGCCACATCCCACAGCTTGATCTCTTGCCAGGAGCCGGAGGCCAGCAGCCGCCCGTCGGGGCTGAACGCCACGGACTCGACCCCGTTGGTGTGGCCGGAGAGGGTGCGCACTTCTCTGCCTGTGGCCACATCCCACAGCTTGATCGTCCTGTCCCAGGAGCCGGAGGCCAGCAGCCGCCCGTCGGGGCTGAACGCCACGGACCTGACCACGTCGGTGTGGCTGGGACTCAAGAGGGTGCGCACTTCTCTGCCTGTGGCCACATCCCACAGCTTGATCGTCTTGTCCCTGGAGCCAGAGGCCAGCAGCCGCCCGTCGGGGCTGAACGCCACGGACCTGACCACGTCGGTGTGGCCTGTGAGGGTAGTGACAGTAAGGCGAATGGTCGCGCTGAAGGTCTGCGAGACGTTGCCCGCCCGGTCCCGCAGTTGAGCATAGACCGTCTTGGGGCCCATTTGGTTCACCGAGCCACCGTAACGAGCTAGATCCCAGTTGGAGCGGGTGCTGCTGAACCACTCCCAGTCGCTCCAGGTCCGCCCGTCGTTGGAGAAGCGCATCTCGGCCACCCCGCTCAGATTGTCGTTGGCGGTGATACGCAGCGTCACCGTGGTTGAATAGGTAGAGGCGGCCCCGTCGTTGATGGTGAGCGAGCCCGTGGGCGGGGTCTTGTCCAGGCGGACTGTGACGGAGGTGGTGCGGACGTTGCCCGCGCGGTCCTCAGCCCGGCCTTCGATCCTGCGCTCCCCTTCACTGGTCACCCGCTCCTCCTGTGGCGTGCAGCTCACCAACCCAGAGAGAGCATCCTCACACTGGAAGCGCACGGTCACGTCCGTGTTGTTCCACCCCCAAGTCGTGGGCTGGGGGCTGAGCGTGTAGGTGATCGTGGGTGGGGTCTTGTCAATCTGGAAGGTGTAGGGCCCAGCTGTCACGCTGTTGCCCGCTCGGTCGGCTACCGTGCGCGTGCCGGTGGAGACCGCTCGACCCTCCCCACGGGCGATCAGAGTGAAGCTGGCATCAGCGGAGTTAGCCAAGCCAGAGAGGCTGTCTGAAGCCGTGCAAGGCACCGAGACGTCCTCACGGTACCAGCGCGTGGTGTCGGGAGGTTGGCAGCTCACTCGCGGCGGGGTCTTGTCCAGGCGGACTGTGACGGAGGTGGTGCGGACGTTGCCCGCACGATCCTCAGCCCGGCCTTCGATCCTGCGCTCCCCTTCACTGGTCACCCGCTCCTCCTGTGGCGTGCAGCTTACCAACCCAGAGAGGGTATCGCTGCACTGGAAGCGCACGGTCACGTCCGTGTTGTTCCACCCCTGAGCGTTGGGCTGGGGGTTGACAGCAGCACTGATCGTCGGCGGCGTCTGGTCTACTTTGAACGGGCCGGCCTCGGCTTCCGTAGCGTTGCCCGCAAGATCCTCCACCCGGACGCGCACCCTCACCGCAGAGCCCTCCCCAGAACTCCGGGCGCTCCCTTGCAGCTGCCTCTGCCCCCCACTGAAGCCCGCAAGATTGTCCGTGGCGGTATACGGCACGACCACATCCGTGCGATACCACCCCTCGCTGCCCAAGGTCCCTTGCGGCTCTCCAAGGGTAAGCTGCGGCTTGGTCTTGTCCAGGTTCACGGTCACGGTTCGCTCGGCCTGGTTGCCCGCCTTGTCCACCGCTTGGGCTTGGATCGTCTGGCCTTGGCCCTCTTGAGTGACCTGAATCGGATCTGTCGGGGTGCAGCTTGCTACCCCGGAGAGGGCATCTTGGCAGCTAAAGCGCACGGTCACGTCCGTGTTGTTCCATCCCTGAGCGTTGGGCTGGGGGTTGAGAGAGGCAATGATCGTCGGCGGCGTCTGGTCAAGAAGCATCGAGGCCTGGCTGGCATTCCTATGATCCTTCTGGCCCAACTCGTCCTCCAGCCACAGATAGACCGCCTGGCGCCCCTCCGAGGGGCTCTGCAGCTGGAGAGGCTTCTCCGTGGTGCGCCGGCCATCCTCGCTGCTTGTGGGAGCTCCCCCAACCTTGTACCACGCTGCCGTGATCCGAGCCGGATAGTCCGGATTCTCCCAGTCCAGGGTGAACTGGTTGCGGTTGGTCCACTCGCTGGGGCTGAGGCGCACCACAGGAGGGGGCGGACCCCCCTCAGCCTTCAGCTGCGCGGGCACATCGCCGCACAGGTCGCCACCACCATTGTCCCGGATGATGTTCCCACTCCCTTGGACTTGAGCGCCGCTACCGAAGGCTCGCACCCCGCAGTTCTTGTTATTGTGGATTAGGTTGCCCAGCAGCTCCGCCCGGCCCTGCACCAGCACGCCGTCGCGTTGGTTCTGAGCGATACGGGTCTGGCGCAGCAGCGCCTGCGCCCCTCGCTCTACCAGGACCCCATCCCGCCCATTGGTGATGGTGACGTTGCGCACGGTCACCAGGGCGGCGCTGGAGATGGTCACGACTGGCAGATCGCTGCCGCTTATGATGGTCTTGTCGCGGTCGGCCCCCACCAGGGTGAGCCCCTTGGGGATCTCTATGGTCTCTTTGTACGTCCCGACGTCAACGAGGATCGTATCGCCCTCAGAAGCAGCATTGATGGCCTCTTGGATCGTCTTGTAGTCCTGAGGGACGCGGATCTCCTTGCCCCCGGAGAGGGCCAAAGAGCCCGCTCCTACAGCTACCACCAGGACTATCCCCAAAAATCTCAAGAGCTTCATGGAGTACCTCCTCACTCCTTTCTCTGAGCTTCTTGTCTCTGAACTTCCTGGACTGCGTGGAAGCCTTCAAAGCCCTGGCGCACCCCTTGGACGAGGTAGAAGAACTTGCCGGTCTTGCCCTGAGCCTCGCGCACCACCAACTTCTGGGGCGAGAGCTCTACCACATAGAGCTGGAGCCACTCCCCGATGGGGGTGAGCTGGACGGTCAAGCCCTCTTCAGCAGTGACGAGCGTGAACTCCTCCGGGAAGGTGATCTCGGCTTGCCCATCTTGAAGCTGGGCTTCGCCACGGATATAGACGCCGATCTCAGGCCCCTCCAGGGCCGCAAAGGCGATCTCCTTGGTGGGGTCTTTCGGATGGGGCTGGACGAAGAACTTGGCCTTGGTGACGCGAAGGTTGCCATTAATCTGGAGATTGCCATCACGGGTCAGACGCAGCAATGGCGTGATGCGCCCTGCAGTAATGTCGCTGATGGGACCGATGCTCAGATCAGGGCCATTGTCGGGATTGATGATGCCCCAAGCTAACTCGGCCCCTTTGCCTGGCTCGCCTACCACCAACCAGTCGGCAAACAGGTAGCTTCGCAGGGAAGCACTCCCATCAACCTGGAGGTTGCCATTAACATGGAGTTTTTCCGTGGGCTTATCGGTGCCGATGCCTACCTTGCCCAAGACGGTGAGGCCTCCGCTAAGAGAGATGCTCCCACCGACGGTCAGATTGCCTAACAGATCGCTATTCCCCCCTACGCTCAAATTTCCTCTTGCTTTCAGATCCCGTAAAGTCGCAAGCGAGCCGATGGTGAGATCGGTCTCATCGCGGGGCTTGAGGACGTAGCGCTGATCCGCTGTTCTAAAGTCTACTTCGCCCTTATCTCCCTTAGGTCCCTGGGGTCCAGGCGGGCCTGGAGGGCCTTGGGGGCCTTGGGGGCCTGGAGGTCCGGGGTCGCCCTTATCTCCTTTGGGACCTTGAGGTCCAGGTGGGCCCGCGGGGCCTTGAGGGCCGGGATCACCATGAGGCCCTTTGCAATCGTTGATGTCCACTTTGCCGTCACCGTTTGTGTCCTCAGCGGGTAGGTCAGGACGACCGTTGCCGTTGAGGTCCCAGCACTTCAACCCCCGCAGGGGCACCCATTCCTTCTTCCCATCATCCCAGAAATATGGAGTGTTCGGGGGATCGCCCGTGGCGGGGTTAGCCTTGGTATCGAAATAGATCGCGCCGTTGCCGATGGCCGCAAGCGGGCCGCTAGAGTTGAAGAGCCGAATCTGGCCGTTCTGGACAAGAAGGCTAGCATTGCTTGGGCTAGCAGCGAAGGCCACGCAAGCGATGGAAGGCAAGGCCCCACACTCGACGATGCCCAAGCCCCCTCCCTTGTAGATGACGAGATCGAAGCGGGTCTTGCCCGCGGCCTCGAGCATCAGGTCAAGATCATTATCTGTGGTCGTCTCGAAGATAGCATCCCGGCCAGGGCCTTCAGAACGGAGCTGTAATCCCACGGGATCGGTAGATTTGGCTAGGATGTGGAGCTTGGCCTCTGGCTGATCGGTGCCGATGCCCACCTTGCCCAAGACAGTGAGGTCCCCACTAGGGGTAATGATAAGCCTACAGAGATCATCGGCGATGGTAAAGATGCAGAAGTTTGGGAAAGTCTGGCCGGTTTCCTTAATTATACTGCTCGGTGCTATCCCCCACTTTCCACCGGAGATCAGGCGGATGA
>JAPWVB010000045.1 GCA_028275205.1 Candidatus Acetothermia bacterium | reverse complement strand
CATATACGTATGTGCGATCTCCGGGATGAAGTGGATCGCCTCAGCGATCTCCAAGCTGAGATTTTGCTCTTCGAAAGCCCATTCAAAGTTACAGACGCGACAGCGAAACTTCGCGCGTTCCGTCTCTAGAATGACCTTGGCGTGGCGCAGCAGCGCGTCTTCTTGGCTTAGAATTTGCTCGAGCGCGAACGAAAAGATCTCGCGCTCGATCTGCTGGAGCTCGCCGAGCTTCACCGTGATCGCGGTGACTTTTTGGAGATGTTGCTCGTGCGCAGCTCTCTTTGTCGTGGCGACGACGGCTTCGGCCAGAGCCCACTCGTGCATAGCTGAAGTATAATCAATTGACAAACCCCTGTCGAATCTTTAAGATCAGATGAAAGGCGGTGCGCCATGCTGAAGGCATACGTGCTGTTGAAGTTTCACAAAGACCCCAGCAAGGCTTTTCCCATCCAGGAAATTCTGAAAGAGCTGAAGATGATCCAAGGGGTGAAGGAGGCCCATGCGCTCTTTGGGGACATAGACGGCATCGCGTTGATTGAGGCGCAGAACCCCAAATTGTTGACAGCGATTGTGCAACAGATGAGCAGCGTCCCTGGGATCGAGCGCACGGATACGCGGATCGTCGTGCCGTAAGTTTATTTCAGCCATTGGGCGACTTGGCGCTCGACTTGGGGAATGAGCTTGCCGAGGGCTTGGGCAACCGTGGGGCTGAGTCCTCTCCCAATGGTGTGAGGGTCTGCGACCTCGATAGCGAAGATTTTGATCTCTTTGGGAAAGTCTAAGTTGAGGGCCTGGGCTGTGGCGATCAGCTCCGGCAGTCCCGCATAGTGCGGAGACGGCGCGGCTACGGCGCCAAGATCAGCTGGGCTCAGCTCAGCAATCGTCCCCGGCGGGGTACGCCCAGTCTTCACGGCGTCAATGAGAATAGCGCGCTCGTAGCCGACTAGAAGATCGAGCAAGGCCATCCCTGAGAGCGAGCTTTCGACGACGTCGGCTTTGTCTTTCAGTCTCTCTTTGAGGACGCGCGCGGCCAGAATCCCGACAGCGTCGTCGCCCAAGAGCTCGTTGCCCAGGCCGAGAATAAGAATCTTCACGTCTCAGTCGTGAGCCTTCATCTGCTCCGTGAGATAATTCTCAATCCCAATTTGCTCAATTTGAGCAAGCTGGGCTTCGAGCCAGTCCACGTGATGCTCTTCGTCGGCTAAGATGGATTCTAACAGCGCCCGCGTCCCGTTGTCGCTGGATTCGACAGCAAGCTGAATGCCCTCGTTGTACGCTTGGACTGCCATCCGCTCAGCGTCTAAGTCGTTCTCAAATTGTGCCTTGACGTCCGAGCCAATCTCGATCTTGTTGAGCTTGCTCACGATGGGAGTCCCATCGAGAAAGAGAATACGCTCGATCAGCTTCTCGGCGTGCTTCATCTCGGTGATGGCGCGCTTTTCGATGGCTTCGTGCAAGCGCTCATAGCCCCAGTTGGCGCACATCTCCGAGTGGACTATGTATTGATTGATCGCGGTCAGCTCATCGGCCAGCAGCGCGTTGAGCTTCTCGATGATCTTTGGCTTCGCTTTCATACTATCGCCCCTGGGATCATTTAATCTCTTCGCAGCTCGCGGAGCAAATTCTTCTGGCTATCGTAGACTCGAACGATGAGGGGCATCTGCCCCGGCAGAGCGTGCGTGGCGCAGCCGTGACAGGGGTCGTACGCCCTGAACGCGATCTCGATGAGATTGAGCACCCCATCGTCTATCTTGCCGTTCTTAATGACGCTGCGCGCGGCTTTGTCCACGGACATCGCGATGCGCGCCGCGTTGTTCTGCGTGGCCACGATGAGATTCGCCTTGGTGATCAAGCCCTTCTCATCGGTCTGATAGTGATGAATGAGCGTCCCACGGGGAGCTTCCACAACGCCGATGCCCTCTTTGGGTGTCGCTGCGGGGATCGTGCGCACGTTGGGGCTGGTGATCTCTGGATCGTTGGCGAGCTCGTGCATCCGTTCAGCGGCGTAGAGTAGCTCGATGAGCCGTGCCCAGTGGTTCGCCAGTGTGTGATGGACGGGCTTTCCGCCCAAGGTCTTATAAAATTCTATATACGCTTCGTGGGCTTTGGGAGTGGCCATGCCCTCGGCGGCGTTCAGCCTTGCCAACGGAGCGACGCTGTAGACTCCGCTCTCTGGGCCGTCCACAAAGCCCTTCCAGCCGACGTCTTTCAGATAGCAGAACTTGATATAGCTCCAGGGCTCGACGTGCTCGGCGACGTGCGCGAGATACTCCTGCGCTCTGAATTTGAGAAACTCTTTGCCGTTGGGATCAACGACCCGCAGCTGCCCGTCGTAAAAATTGACCCGGTTCTGCTCGTCCACCAGGCCCATATAGTACGTCCTATGGGTGTACGCTTCTGAGGTGATCATCTCGACGTACTGTTTGTTCTTCAAGACGACATCGCGAAAGATCTCTAGGCTGAAGAGCCCGAACTTCACGGCCCTTTCGGCGCCAGCGATGAACTTCTCTTGGTCTTCTTTTGTGAGGGCTTTGGAGATGCCGCCAGGCAGCCCGAAGACCGGGTGAATGACTTTGCCGCCCGCGAGGGAGATAAGATCTCTCAGTTGCTTGCGCACCCCGATCACTTCCCGCCCGATCTCCAGCCCCACTTTGCCCAAGACCCCTAAGATATTGCGCTGGGCTTTGGGAGCCGTCGGCCCGACGACAAAATCGGGCCCGCCCAGGAAGAAGAAGTGCAGCGCGTGGTCTTCGACAAAGAACGCGCTGTAGACTAATTCTCTGATCTTCTTGGCTGCGGAGGGCGGCTCGACTTTGTAGAGATCATCCAAAGCCTTGGTCGCCGCCATGTGATGCGCCGTAGGACAGACCCCGCAGATGCGCGACGTGATCTGGGGCATATCTTCGGCAGGACGACCGACAGCGAACTTCTCAAAGCCACGCAGCTCCGGCACTTGAAAGAACGCTCTCTCGACGTTGCCCTTCGCGTCCAAAAAGATATCAATTTTGCCGTGGCCCTCTAGTCGTGTGATGGGATCAATGACGATCTCACGGGTCATGCGGAAGCACCTCCTGTCCTTGTCTGCCTAGAGCGAACTCTTCTGTGCAAGAGCGACGCCGGCAGACTGTAGCGATAGAACGTCCCGACGGGATCCACGATCTGCTCCATCAGTGCTGCGATCTCTTTTTCGTCTTCGGAGTCTATCAGCGACGCAATAGCGGAGAGCGCTTTGGCGCCGTAATCTTTGACACGGCTTGTGGGGCCGAGACACCCTGTGCAGGGCATGTTGGCGCTCACGCAAGGTGCACCGCAGCCGGAGCGCGTCGCCGGCCCAAGACAGAGCAACCCTTGGGCGAGCAAGCACTTCTCCGGGTCTATAAGAGTCTGATGGGGGCGCTTTAATTCTTTCAGAGCTAATTTATCGGGCTTGGTCGGCTTGCGCGGGCATTCTTCGCACAGGGCTTTATCGGGCGCGAGCACCGTCCCCTTGGGTGGGAGCTTGTTCTCTAAAATAGCTGTAACGGCGTTGACGATGAGCTTCACCGGCGGCGGGCAGCCCGGCAAGTAATAATCAACTTCGACAGTTTGATCGAGCGTTCTCACCGAGTCACGAAACGACGGCAATGTGAGAGCATAGCCGTTGGAGCCGAGCTTCGTCTGCTCCTGGGGGACGACGCCTTCGGGGTTCGTCACGCTGGGCGCTTCTTTGTAGACATAGTCGAAGATCGCTTGACGATCCCACAGATTCGCCAACCCGGGTATACCCCCTAGGTGCGAGCAGCTTCCAAAGGCGATCAGAAGCTGAGACTTCTTGCGCAGAAGCTCGGCCATCTCTTCTTGCTCGGAAGTCCTGATCGCGCCGTTGACGAAGCACACCGCGAGTTCACCGTCCTTCATAGCTTCAACATCAGAACGTTTGAAATCGAGTGCCACTGGCCAGAAGACGATATCTACTGCTTCGACGACTTTGAGCACATCTTCGGCGAGGTCTACGACGGCTTCCTCGCAGCCTCCGCACGAGGCGCACCAGTAGAACCCGACTTTGGGCTTGCTCATCGCGCACCTCCTTTACAGTCCCCTTCCCGATACCGTCAGGGGAACGGCTCCCCTCTCCGTGTCGGGGAGGGGCTGGGAGAGGGGTCTTTCTAAGCGCAGCGGCCCTAGCTTGCGAATAGTCTCAGCCATCTCGTTCATCACTTTCTGAACGCGATCTCCCTCGGACGCGGAGATCCACTCCAATCGCAGGCGCTCCGGCTCGATGCCCAGTTCCGTGATCAGGCGCTTCAGCAGCGTGTAGCGTCGCAGGGCTTTATAGTTGCCCGCTTGGTAGTGACAATCTCCCGGATGGCACCCGCCGATCAAGACCCCATCGGCCCCGTCAGCAAAAGCCTTGAGCACGAACTGCGGATCGATCCGTCCAGAGCACATCACCCGGACGATGCGCGCGTTGGGGGCGTAGGTCATGCGCGAGATGCCCGCCAAATCCGCTGCCGTGTACGTGCACCACGTGCAGAAGAACGCTACGATTCTGGGCTCCCATTCCTTAGACATAGCTCAACACTCCTTCGATCTCATGATAGATCTGCTCATCCGTGAAGAGATGCTGCTGCGCTGCGCCCGACGGACAGGCCGCGACACACGTGCCGCAGCCTTTGCACAGGGCTTCGTTTATGACCGCGATGCCCTTCTCGCTGTTGAAGCTGATAGCGTTGAACGGACAGAGCGGGATGCACGTCTTGCACCCGGAGCAGAGCTCTTCTTGGATGAACGCGGTGTTGGGCTCCAGCTCGACGAAGCCCCGGTCAATCAGCGAGAGGACCTCGGCGGCGGCCGCGCCCGCTTGCGCGACCGTGTCTTGGATGTCCTTGGGCCCTTGGCACGCCCCAGCAATGAAGATCCCGTCGGCAAACGTCTGCACGGGCGCGAGCTTGGGGTGCCGCTCTAAGAAGAACCCGCCCGTCCCGCACGAGATATAGAACTTTCGTCGGACCTCGTCGGCGTCGGCTTGGGGTTCGAGCCCCACCGCGAGCACGACCATGTCCACGGGGATTCTCCTGATGACCCCGATGAGCGTATCTTCAGCCCTGATGACGAGCTTGCCCTCCTCGTCGGGGGTCATGGCGTGATCGGTGACTTCAGCGACCCGTCCGCGGATGAAGTGAATCCCCTCTTCGAGCATGCGATCGTAGAACTCTTCGTAGGCCTTCCCAGGGACGCGCATGTCAATGTAGAAGTTATAGACCTCCGCGCCGGTGCGCTCTTTGATCAAGTGGGCGAGCTTCAGAGAGTAGAGGCAGCAGACGCGCGAGCAGTACGAGTTATAGTTTCTGTCGCGCGAGCCCACGCAGTGGATGATCCCGACGGCTTTGGGCTTGCGCCCATCGCGCAGGCGGATCTCGCCGCCGGTCGGCCCGGAGGCATTGGTCATGCGCTCGACCTCCAAAGCCGTGTAGACGTTGGGGTATTTGCCGTAGCCGTAGCGCGGGATTCTGCGCGCGTCGAAGGGCTTAAATCCCGTCGCGAGGATGATCGAGCCCACGACGATCTCCTGAATTTCGTCCTTCATCTCGTAGTTGATCGCCTTGGCTTCGCAGACTGTGGAGCAGAGCCGACAATCGCAGCAGATACCGCAATCGAGACAGCGTTTTGCTTCAGCGATCGCCTGCTCTTGGGTGTAGCCCGTGTGGACTTCGCTGAACGTGCGGCGGCGCGCCAGCTCGATAGAAGGCATAGGGGCTTGCTTTTGTACGGCAATCCCGCTGGTGTCGATATCGTACCAGGTGCGATAGGGGCCTTCGAGCTCGCGCCCAACGCGCATATCTAATTTATTGAGATAGCGATCGATGGAGATCGCGGCTTTCTTCCCAGCGTACATCGCATTGACGACGACATCGGGCCCGGTGACACAGTCGCCCCCGGCGAAGACCCCGGGGATATTCGTCTCAAGCGTGACTTCGTCCACTTTGAACGTGCCCCACTGAGTCGTCTCGATGCCGAGCTTGTCGCCGAGTGACTTGATGTCGGGGACTTGCCCAATAGTGACGATGATCGCATCGCAGGGAAGCACGAACTCCGAGCCGGGGATCGGCTCTGGGGCGGGGCGCCCGGAGGCATCGGGCGCTCCGAGCTTCATCTTCAGACACTCGAGGGCGGTCACGCCCGTCTCTTTGCTTCCTAAGATCGTCTTCGGGGCCGCCAGGAAGATCATCTTGACGCCCTCTTCTTCGGCGGCTTCGATCTCCTTGGGGTCGGCGGGCATCTCGGCGCGCGTGCGCCGATAGACGATTGTCACCTCTTCGGCGCCGCAGCGGAGGGCCGTGCGCGCCGCGTCTATCGCCGAGTTGCCTCCACCAATAACTAAGACTCTGTTCCCAATCTTGAATGGGCCTTCAAGAAGGTTGACTCTTCTTAGGAACTCGATCCCGCCAAAGACGTTGGGCAGGTCTTCGCCGGGAATCTTGAGCTTGCGCTCGACATGCGCTCCGATCCCGATAAAGACCGCTGCGTATTGCTGGCGCAGCTGCTCCAGCGTGATCGCCTTGCCCACGGGGGTGTTGGTCTTGATCTCGATCCCGAGCTCTTTCAGTCTGTTTATCTCTTTGGTGATGACGTCTCGAGGGAGCCGGAATGCGGGAATCCCCACGGAGAGCATCCCACCGGGGACGGGCTGCGCTTCGTAGATCACGGGCCAGTAGCCCCGTTGTCTCAACTCGTACGCGCACATCAGCCCGGCAGGGCCGGAGCCGACAATCGCTACTCTTTCTGAACGATTCACCTTGGGCTGCGGGAGCTTATAGTCTGGGAAGAGATCGGTGACGAAGCGCTTCAGCCCTGGAATATTGAGGGGCTCGTCTACAGTGCCCCGTGTGCAGTTGACGGTGCACGGGTGGGTGCAGATGCGCCCGCAGATCGAAGGCAGTGGGTTATCTCTCAAGATGACGTCGAGAGCTTCTTTGAATTTCCCATTGGCGATCAATGTGATATAGCCCTGGGCGTTCTGATGGATCGAGCACGCCGCTTGGCAGGGGGGCGTGCCCCGGCGCGAGATCGTGAAGGCGTTGGGCACGGCTTGCGGGAAGGGACGATAGATCGCTTTGCGCATCCCAAGCCCTTCGTCGAACTCCGAGGGCACGCTCACGGGGCAGACCTCAGCGCACAGGCCGCATCCCGTGCACGTGTCTTCGTTGACGTAGCGTGCCTTGCGCCGAATCTTCACTTTGAAATTTCTCAGATCATACGGCTCGACAGACTCGACTTCCGAGTACGTCAACAGCTCGATATTGGGATGAACGCGGACTTGGGTCATCTTAGGAGTGAGAATACACGCGGCGCAGTCGAGAGTGGGGAAGCACTTATCGAACTGTGCCATGTGACCCCCAATAGTGGGCTCACGTTCTACTAAATAGACTTTCTTTCCCGCGTCGGCGATCTTGAGCGCGGCTTCGATGCCCGCGATGCCTCCGCCCACAATCAAGACGTGCGGGTGAACGGGGACGCGCTTCTTCTCCAAGGGCTCGTGAAACGCGACACGGCGCACCGCCGCCGCGATGAGCGCCTTCGCCTTCTCGGTGGCGTGGCGCTCGTCAGCGGTGACCCAGCTCACGTGCTCGCGAATGTTGGCCATGTGGAAGAAGAACGGGTTCTGTCCGCCCTCAGCCGTCGCCCGTCGGAACGTCGCCTCGTGCATCAACGGGGAGCACGACGCGACCACGACGCGATTGATTCTCCCTTCGCGCAGGTCTTGCTGGATGAGCTCTTGCCCAGGGTCAGAGCACATAAATTTGTACTCGCGAGCGACGGTGACGAAGGGCAGCGTCTTGGCGAACTCGACAACCTCAGCGACGTTGACCTTCGCGGCAATGTTGACCCCGCAGTGACAGACATAAACGCCGATCTTGGGCGCACCGTTAGTAGTTGGCTCAGGCATAGGCACGGGCACCTCCTCGCGCGGTGGGCAGTGTCAAGGGGATCAAGAGACGGTGTAAGCCGAGCTGGCGCTCCGGCACTCCTAAGGCGAGCCCTAGCAGCTGCGTGAAATACGCCACAGGAAGCTCAAGACGCTCTTTGAACTGCTTGCTCATCTTGTCTTGGTAGCACTCTAAGTTGAACTGACAGAGCGGGCACGCGGTCGCGACGACGTCCGCGCCGCGCTTGAGCGCTTCTTTCAATAAGATATAGCTGAGCGGCACGCCGACTTCTGGGAGCGTCCCCATGAGACTTCCGCCGCAGCAGCGCGTCTTCAAGGGCCACTCGACCGTCTCGGCCCCCAACGCCCGCATCAGCCGGTCCATCGTCGTCGGATTGACCTGATCGTCGAAAGCTGCGTAGGGGCGCACGATCTGACAGCCGTAGTAGCACGCGACCTTCAGGCCCTGGAGGGGCTGGCGCACCTTCTGAGTGATGTTCTGCAGCCCGACCTCATTGATGAGGATGTCCAAGGGGTGCCGTACGTGGACTTTGCGCGCGTAGCTTAGGCGCGCCGCTTGCAGCGCGCTGTCTATGGTGCGGCTCACTTCGGAGTATTCTTCTAAGTAATGTTGGGTCTTGGAGAGCACGAGATAACACCCGCTGCACGGGGCCATGAGCGTGGGGCTGTCTGGGCTTTGGCGCTCGGCGAGCGCGAGGTTTCTCGCAGCCAACGCGAAGGACTTCATCTCGTCTACGGCCATATAGGCCGTCGCCCCGCAGCAGTTCCAATCCTCGAGTTCTTCGACCGGGATGCCCAAGGCTTGAAAGGAAGCGAGCACCGATTCTTCATAAGCGCGGTTAGTGCCCTTGAGCGAGCAGCCGGGATAGTAGAGATACTTCATGCGCGGGCCACCTCCCTGTGCACCTCGCGCGCGAGCTTATCCACAAAAGCCGTAGCTTTGGCAGCGTCCACCGCGCGCAGGAGCTGATCTATCTGCTGACGGTCTTTGACGGACTCCGCTCGCAGGCTAAACCGCCCCGTGCGCAGCAATCTCAAGCCTAAGAGGGCTTGGTCCAAGATCTTGAGGGGGTTCGTCTTGGCGTAGAGCCTCAGCACAAGACGGCTTTCGGTGTTGCGCCCACGCTTGCGCACGGCCTCGAAGAACTCGCGGGCGAGCACCGCGGCAGGAAAGCGTTTGGGGGCAAACCCCTCGTGGATGGCCCGCTGCTTGAGCTCGGCCATGAAGTCCGTAATCTTGATCTTTCTGGGGCACTCGACGGCACAAGCGTAGCATGACGCGCACAGCCAGATCGTGAAGCTGCGCAGGACTTCCTCCTTGAAGCCGGCGCGGGTCATGGCGATGATCTTGCGGGGGGAATAGTCCATATAGGTCGCTAAGGGGCAAGTGCCGCTACAGGTGCCACACTGGATGCACGCAAAGAGGGCGCGCCCCCCGGGCATGGAGGCGACCTCTTCGGGGAATTTGAGATCGAGCTCGGCCTCATAGCGGAACCGCGGCCAGGATTGCCACTCGTTCATCCGGGGCCTCCTTTCGCTCCCATCTCTGGGGTTCTATAGATTGCTCTATAGTATTTTAG
>JAPWVB010000044.1 GCA_028275205.1 Candidatus Acetothermia bacterium | reverse complement strand
GAGAGCCAAAAGCCCCATCTTCACCCCGCAGATAAGATAGGGCCCCAAGTGCCCGTGAAACTCCACAGCCCGCGCGATCAGCGCGTCTCTGTCAATCTCAGCAATATTGATCTCGCGCATCTTCATGGGCGTTTCCGATAGCTCTCCAGAGCGTCAAACATCTGGGCTTCGTTGTGGGCGATCACTTCGAGATAGTCCCGCGTGTTGGGCACAGCTCCAGGAAAGTTCGTCAGGACGACATGGACCGCGCCGATCTCGAAAGCCAGCCGCGCTCCTAAGCCGACCCCGCTCTGTAAATTATCTACGACGAGCGCGACCTTCTGCTCTCGCCCCAGTTGCACTAACTGCAAGAAGAGCTGAGCTGAGACGCGCTCCGGCGGCGGATAGGTGCCCACGACGTTAAACCCCAGCCAACTGACGAACTTCGCTTGGAAGGCTTGGCTAATCACTTTCGCTTCCTGGACGTTGAGCTGCTGCGCGCGCGCGAGCAATCTTCCAGCGAGCTCCTCGATGCGCCTCTGAAATGCTACAGCGTTTTGTTGCAATACGGCGCTTTCTTTCGGGAGGATCTTCGCCAGCGCCTCCTGAACGATGCCCACTTGTTGGACGGCGTTCGGGGGCACGTTCCAGTCATCGCCGGTCTTGACGACCAGTGCCTTGCTCCCTGAAGATTTGACTAAATTCTCCATCCACGGCTCAAACCCGTGATGGAGCACCAGCGCCGCACGCGCTACCGCGGCGACATCGCTTGGCCTTATATCATAGTGCGCCGGGCACATCCCCCCAAGGATGAGCACGACAAGGTCTACTCGATCTTCCGCGATCTTACGGACAAAATCGCCCAAGATCTCCGTCGTAGCTACGACCACTGGCTTCTCTTGGGCGTGCCCAACCTTGAGCAGCCCGAGCCCCGACCCGATCAGCACAACCCCAAGAATGAGCAGCACAACCTTGCGCATATTGTCCTCCTTTCGTAGCACGCTTGTTCTAAACGTAGCACGATCTCGTCAAAAAAAGACTCAGCGGAGTCCGCGTCCAGTAGACGTCGCCGTGAGCTTCCCATGTCTCACCCCCTTCATCCCGATGAGCTGTGTCGCGAGCGCTTCGATCTGACGCCCTGTGCCACGCACAGCTATAATCTCTAGGCAGTGATCGTGATCCAAGTGGATGTGCATCGTCGAGAGAATCTGACTGTGATGGTCGTGTTGGATATCGGTGAGCTGGGCTTCGAGATTGCGCGCATGATGATCATAGAGCAGCGTGATGACCCCGACAACTTCCTCGTCTTGTTGCCATTGCTGCTGGATGAGGGCGTCGCGCATCAAGTCTCTGATGGCTTCTGAGCGATTGGCATAGCCGCGCGCGACAGTGAGCTTGTCGAATTTTTTTAGTAACTCTTCGTCAACCGCAACGCCAAAACGCACGAGCTCACTCATAGCACGTTTTATAGTAACGTGCTACCGAGGCCGCGCCAATGATTCTGATCAGAAGAGAATCTGATCTTGGGCAGGCTACTCCTCTTCGAGCCCTAACAGCTCGGCGATGCGCTCCTTGTCAAAGCCGACGACGATCTCGCCGTCAATGTCGAGCACGGGCACGCCGGTCTGGCCACTCAAACGAATTAATCTTTCTGCGGCATCCTCGTCTTCGGAGACGTCGTACTCGGTGTACTCGATCTCATGCTCGTCAAGAAAGCGTTTGACAGCAGCGCACCACGCGCACGTCGGGGTTGTGTAGATCGTAACTTCAGGCATACGGTGCTCCTCCTTAGGCAGCGCGCATCACGCGCGCGACAAACTCGCGCTCCGGCAGCGCTCCTTCAAACATCACTTCCCCATCGTTGACGACCGTCTTGGGGACCCCATAGACGTCGTACTTATCAGCAAGATAGGGGAATTCCAGGGCCGAGACCATATCAGCTTTGATTTTATCGCTATAGAGCGCCATCTTGTGCGCCATGCGCACCGCTGCGGGGCAGTACGGACACGTCGGGGTCACAAAGACTTGAATGTGTATAGGCTTGATCAGGGTGTTGAGTAGCGTCTGGGTCTCTGCGGAAAGCTGGGTCGTCCCGCGCGAGACGTCTATGAGATCTTCAAGAAAGGCGCCGAACTCGTAGCCCGCAGGGACGCCGAAGAACCGAATCCCGTAGACTCTCTGGCCCTCAAGCACGATCGCGGGAATCTTATCTACTCCCAAGCGCCGCGCGATCTCTTGCTCGTTCTTGAACTCGTAGACTTTCAGCGTGAGCTTGTCCGAGAGCGCCGTGACTTCTTTCAAGAGTTCATGTGCGATCTGGCAGGGCTCGCACTCGAACTCCTGGGTGAAGTAGTGGATCGTCACGGGGTTTGAAAGCTGCTGCAAGATCTTTTGGACTTGCTGCTTGTTCTGCTCTGTGAGGAGCGGCATAGTGAACCTCCTGTGGAAGTTATGTATAGCGTGTAAGAATGCGCACCATCTTCAAAAGCTTCGTGCGTGCTGAGGGATTGTGGGTCTTGCGTGAGAGACAGTGGCGCTCGATCGTCCGAGCGATGAGCTCCGAAAAAGCTTTATTGATCGCTTCGCGTGCGGCTGCAAGCTGCTGTGTGACCAACTCACAGCTCTCCTCACGCTCAATCATCTCACGGATGGCACGGATTTGGCCTTCGATGCGTGCCAACCGTACCACAAGTTCTTTCTTGTCCTGAGGACTTACGATCCTCAATTCTTCCTGAGTCTTCATAGTGCTTTATACCCCGCGGGGTATAAGAGGCCCTCAGTGTAGCATACCCCGTGTGGTATGTCAAGCCTGCCCCAAAGCTTGGCAGTGCTGCGCATGGCGGACCGAATTTTTGCGATTGGATTTATTTTCTGCGCGCGCGGCGCGGCCTCTTGGTGTCTTCGGAGATCTCCTTGAGACACTCCGCGAACTCCCGTAATCTCTGATCTACGAGATAGTTGATCGTGCCCTCGGGGAACTTCCCATCGCGCCCACGCTCCCCCGCCGGCACCCCTGTCAGAATCTCAATACCCTCATCAATGGTGCTCACCGCCCAGATGTGAAACTTTTTCGCTCTCACGGCTTCGACGATATCCTCACGGAGCATCAAGTTTTGCACGTTGCTCTTGGGGATGAGCACCCCTTGCTCGCCCGTTAGCCCCTTGATCTTACAGACGTCAAAAAAACCCTCGATCTTCTCGTTGACCCCTCCGATGGCTTGCACTTCACCATGCTGATTGACAGACCCCGTCACGGCGATCCCTTGCTTGATGGGCACCCCCGACAGCGCCGACAAGAGCGCGTAGAGCTCTGTGGACGAAGCGCTGTCGCCCTCGACGCCTTCGTAGCTCTGCTCGAAGACTAACTTTGCTGTAAGCGTCAAGGGCTTGTCTTGGGCGTATTTTTGTGCTAAGTACCCGCTCAAGATCAAGACGCCCTTGGAGTGGATAGGCCCGCCCAGCTCGACTTCGCGCTCAATATCTATAATCCCTTCGCGCCCCGCCCCAACGCTCGCAGTAATTCTACTAGGCTTACCAAATGTATAATCCCCAAAATGGATGACAGAGAGCCCGTTCACTTGCCCCACCGCTTGCCCTTCCGTGTCAATGAGCAGGGTGCCGCGCGCGATCATCTCTTGGATTCTCTCTTGGATGAGATTGGAACGATAGACTTTCTCGTCCAAAGCCCTCTGCACGTGGCGCGCGCGAATGTGTGAAGACCCCTCTTGGAGGGCCCAATAGTTTGCTTCCCGGATGATATCAGCGATCGCGCCAAAGTGCGTGGAGAGCTTCTGTTGGTCTTCGGCTAACCGTGCCGCGTGCTCGAGGAGCTTTGCAACAGCAGTATTATCTAAATGCTTGAGGCGCTCCTTCTGGCAGAACGTGCAGAGAAATTTCAAAAAATCTTTGATGTTCTCAGCAGAAGCGTCCATGCGCGTGTCGAAGTCGGCCTTGACCTTGAAGAGCTCAGGGAACTCTTCGTCGTAGGCATGGAGCAGATAGTAGAAGATGGGGTGTCCCACGAGCACGACCTTCACGTCCAAGGGGATGGGTTGCGGGCGCAGGCTCTTCGTCGCGATGAACCCCAAGCGCTCCCCCAGCTCTTCGATAAAGATCTCGCGACTGCGCAGGGCGCGCTTGAGCCCATCCCAGCTCAAGAGACTCCTCAGAACGTCTTCAATGGGGAGCACTAAGTAGCCGCCATTGGCGCGGTGGAGCGAGCCGGCTTTGATCATCGTGAAATCCGTGTAGAGCGCGCCAAACTGCGTCTCCTTCTCGATGCGCCCAAAGAGATTGTGATAGACGGGGTTGAGCTCGACGACGACCGGAGCCCCTTGCTGCTTGCTGTTATCTACTAAGACGTTCACAGAATACTTTCGGAAGGGCAGCTCCTTAGCCCAGGGGGGGAGTTCGCCCTCGGATTTTTGCTCTCCCTTGAAGAGCTCAATGTTCTCTAAAATATCCTTCTGCAGGGCGTCGAGGTACTCGAGCACTTCTGGGAGCTCGCGATACTTCTCGCGCAGGTCGTCTATGAGCCCGCCGACCATGTAGAGGGTCACTTGTCTGTCGAGCTCGGTGAGGCGCTCTTGGGCGAGCTTCTCAAGAGCGCGAATCTCTTTCATGGCGACTTTGAGATCTTCCTGGAGGGCGTCGCGGCGGCGCTGGATATCTTCGCGAGCGGCTTGCGGGAGGGACTGAAACTCCGCATCGCTCAAGGGGCGTCCTCCCAGCACGGGCACGATTAAGATCCCAAAGGGCGCCGCTTGCAGGAGAAACCCCGCTTGGGAGGCCTTCTCCTGTACGCGATTGATGATCGCTTCTCGTTGTTGATTGATCGCTTTGACGATCTCGTCGCGCCGGGCAGAATACTCTTCGCTCTCGAAGACTTTGGGCAGCTCGCGCCGCACGTGCTCAATGAGATTTTTAATATCTTGAGCGAACCGAGCGCCCCAGCCAGGGGGCAAGCGCAGGGCTTTGGGCTGATACGGATCTTCAAAATTATTCACATAGCACCAATCGGGGGGCGTCTCTTTCTGGCGGGCGAGCTCCTCGAGGAATGATCGGACGGCGGTCATCTTGCCGATGCCCGGCGGCCCCGCGACGTAGATATTGAAGCCCAGCTCTTGAATCCCCAGACCAAACTGGAGCGCCGAGACGGCGCGCCTCTGCCCAATGATCCCCTCTAACGGCTCAATGTGCTCAGTCGTCTCGATTCCCAACGCATGCGGATCGAACGTGCGACGCAGTTGTTGTGGGCTCAGCTCATGGGGCATAGTCGCTCACCCTTTCCTGACCCCTTCCCGATGGCGCGGGATGGGGAGATACTCAACGCTGGGCTGGTGGCGCACCGGTTGCGGGTAGAGCGCCATCAAGTGAAGGAACTCTTTGGGGATGTCGCAGCGCACCTTCAGCCCCAGCTCCTTCGCTCTCTCGTAGGTGATGGGATAGTCATGGGTCCAATGGCCTTCTGAGAGTTTTCGGGCCAGCTCGCGCGCCTGCGCTTCAGGGTAACGCCCTGCGAGCAATTCATAGACGGCGTCTTGGAGTTGCTGGACGGCCTTGCGCGCCACATCAGCTAAGATCAGCGTTTGGTCGTCTATCTCGTGCAAGGGCTTCTTCTCGATGACAGCAAGCAGCGATGCCGCTGGGTACTGCCCGATTTGGGGATCAACTGGCCCCAGGACCGCATGCGGGCTCATGATGATCTCATCAGCGGCAAGAGCGATGAGCGTCCCTCCGGACATCGCATAGTGGGGCACGATCACACGAGTCCCTCCACGATGCTTGCGCAGCGCCCGCGCAATCTGCAGCGACGCCAGCACCAATCCCCCCGGCGTGTGCAGTACGAGATCAATGGGGATCTCCGGATCGGTCAGCTCTATAGCCCGCAGCACCTCTTCGGAGTCGGTCACGTCAATATAGCGCATAATGGGGAAGCCCAGCAACCCCATCGTCTCTTGTCTGTGCACGAGGATGATGACGCGGGAATTGCGCTGGCGCTCGATCCGCTCGATCCAGCGCTGCCGCTCCCACTCCAGCATCCGACGCTGGAGCATCGGCTGGACCATGGTCGAGAAGATCAGAATCAGCCACAACAGCGAGAGGAAATCCATCAGCTCTTGACCTCCGCGGGGACCTTCTCGATCGCGACTTTGGCGCCATCGTAGCGCACCTTGATAGCATCTCCGGGGCGGATTGCGCCCTGCAAGATGGCACTGGAGAGCTCTGTCTCGACTTCGCTGCGGATCTTGCGCTTGAGCTCCCGCGCCCCAAACTCCGGCTGGTACCCCACTTCCGCTAAGTGCTCTATGAGCGAGTCGTCAAACTGCACGGTGATCCCTTGTTCTTGGACCATCTGGGCGACTTTCTGAAGCTGAAGCTTCACGATCTCGCGGATCTGCTCTTGGGTGAGCGCGTGGAAGATGATGATCTCGTCAATGCGATTGAGGAATTCTGGACGGAAGTGTCTTCGGAGCACCGCCATCAATTCTTCTTTGAGGGCCTCGTAGCTGCGCTTATATTCATCGGGCAGCGTGAGATTGCGCTGGATGATCTCGCTCCCCAGATTGCTTGTGGCGATGATGATCGTGTTGGTGAAGTCAACGGTGCGGCCCTTGCCGTCGGTCAGCCTGCCTTCGTCGAAGACCTGCAAGAGAATATTGTGCACATCGGGGTGGGCTTTCTCGATCTCGTCGAGGAGTATCACGCTGTAGGGTCTGCGGCGGACGCGCTCGGTGAGCTGGCCGCCCTCCTCATACCCGACATAGCCTGGGGGAGCTCCGATCAGCCGGGCGACGCTGTGGCGCTCCATATATTCGGACATATCTATACGAATGATCGCATCTTCATCGCCGAAGACCGCCCAGGCGAGAGCTTTGGCAAGCTCGGTCTTGCCGACGCCCGTAGGCCCAAGGAAGAGGAACGTCGCGATGGGACGGTTCTTCTCTTTGAGCCCGGCGCGCGCTAGCCGAATAGCGTTGCTGACGGCGCGGATCGCTTCGTCTTGCCCGACGACCCGCTCATGGAGCTTCTCTTCTAAATGGAGGAGCTTCTCCCGCTCTTCGACGGTCAACTCGCTCACGGGGATGCCCGTCAACTTCGAGATAATTTCTGCGATGTGCTCGGCGCGCACCTCGGCCGATCCCGAAGCCACGGCCTTCTTCCATCGTTCGGTGGCTTCAGCAAGCTCTTGCTCTTTGGCTTTGATCTGGGCTTCGATCTCCTTAGCTCGATCAAACTGCTTGCGGCTGGACGCGTACTCTTGCTCGCGCTTGAGCTGTTGGATGTGGGCTTCGAGCTCATGAAGCTCAGCGGGGCGCGACGTGGACGCGATGCGCACCCGCGCTGCCGCTTGGTCTAAGAGATCGATCGCTTTATCGGGCAAGAATCTATTCGTGATATAGCGATCGGCAAGCTGCGCCGCGGCGATGATCGCCTCGTCGGTGATCTTCACTTTGTGATGGGCCTCGAAGCGGTCGCGCAGCCCGTAGAGAATGGAGATCGTCTGCTCGACGGTGGGCTCGGCGACGAAGACGGGCTGGAAGCGTCGCTCCAGAGCCGCGTCTTTCTCGATATATTTCTGATATTCGCTGAGCGTCGTCGCGCCGATGAGATGGAGCTCACCGCGCGCGAGCGCAGGCTTGAACGCATTGGCAATGTCCATGCCCCCTTCGCCCACCGCCCCAGCCCCGACGATCGTGTGGACTTCGTCAATGAAGATAATCAGTTCGTCCTGATGGGCGATGATCTCGTCCAAGACTTGCTTGACGCGCTCTTCGAGCTCGCCGCGATATTTTGAGCCCGCGATGAGCGCGTTGATATTGAGCTCAACGAGTCTTTTGTTCCGAAGGCTTTCCGGAACCTCGCCCTTGACGATCCTCTGGGCTAAGCCCTCGACGATGGCCGTCTTGCCCACGCCGGGCTCGCCGATCAAGACGGGGTTGTTCTTCTTTCGGCGCGAGAGGATCTCGATGACGGTCTCGATCTCCTTGGAGCGCCCGATGACCGGATCGAGCTTGCCCTGGCGGGCTAGCTCTGTCAGATCACGTGAGTATTTGTCGAGCGTGGGAGTGGTGGAGGCGCGCTGGACGCGGCCCTCCTCGCTCCCCTTGCCCACGACTTTGACGGTCTGCTGGCGCAGGGCTTGCGGGGTGAGCCCGTACTTGCGCAGCAGATCTCCGGCGAGGCCGTCTTGTTCCTCCGCCAGCCCGATCAATAAGTGCTCCGGGCCCACGTAGCTGTGCCCCAGCTCGCGCGACGCCAGGAATGCTAACTCCAGAGCGCTCTTCACGCGCGGGGAGACGCTCAGGCGCACCGTCTGGCCCTTCTCGGCTTTAAAAGTGCCTCGTGGTGCGTTGTGCTCGATGTAGCCCTTGATATCTTGCGGCGAGAGCTTGAACTGCCTTAAGATCTCTTGGACGACTTCGCTCTCCATGAGCGCATAGAGGACGTGCTCGGTGTCGACCTCGTCTTTATTGAAATCAACAGCCGTCTGGGCGGCTTGCTGGAGGAGATCTTTAGCGTGCTGGCTTAGGTACGCATCAATGTCAATGGCTTCGCGATCGCGACGGCGCCACAGTGTGGGTTCTTCGCCGAAGAAATCTTCCCACAAGCCGCGGCCAAAGAGTGATTCAAGGGGAGAGAACGCTTCTTCACGGCGCAGCCGCGCGTAATCGATCGAGCAGAGATGCAGCACTTCTTGTTGGCCGTCGCGCGTGACGCGCACGTGGACGGTTGCCGGGCGGATGCCGCAGATGTCGCAGAGCCGAGGAGCCATGATGTTCCTCCTTTAGCGAAAGCGCAGGATTGCCCCGACACCGTGCGGGGCGAATTGATCGTGCCGGGTGAAGACGTGCTCGATCTCAGCGTTCTGATGGATCGCCTCTTCGATCATTTCGTCAGCGAGGTCGTCCGTGGGGTGCATAGGGCTGTGGCAGAGGGGACACTCTGTTAGGTATGACGAGAGAAAGTGATCGTTGGGGCAGAGGGTCCCCCGGACGCGGAAGTCGTGCTGGAGCACGAGCGTATGGACCTGGCCGCTCATGAGGGCTTCGAGGGTGGGCTCGACCCCTAAGACTGCCAAGCCATTGGGCGCGTGAGCCTGCTCCAGCAGGCGCGCGATGAGCTGCTCCTCATAGCGGCGCTCCCAAGTTTGAGCGACTGCTACCGCGCGCTCTTTGAGGGTAGCGATGGGCATCTCCGGGCGCGCGTGGAATTCCCCAGCTAGGCGTTCTCGTAAATAGCTATGCAGATGGTTCACCAAGTAGGGGATGGTCTTGTCCTCCGGTCCGGCGATGATGAGCAAATCACACTGCTTCTGGGTGAAAAATTCAAAGGCGCGTTCGGCGACCCGCTTGAGGTGCCGATGGGCGTGATCTTCGATATGGCGCTGGATGCGAAGTTCCCCCGTTCCGCCCCAGACGCCCGGCCCGCCCAGGCGCACCCCGCGCCCGACGCTCACCTTGCTGGGGACGTTATCTTCAAAGAACCCCTCTTCCTCTTCGAACTCGCCCAGATAGAGCGAGAAGATTCGGGCTTTGCGCGCGTCGCTCACCACGACGCAGTAGCGATCAAACTCGTCCAGCAGCACTGTCAGCGGCCGGATGTAGGGATCGAAGTTGATGACGAGCTGGCTGGGCAGCGCCACGGGAAGGCGATACTCTTGCCAGAAGCCATCAGGGCTGGCAAAGATTGCCAACAGCCGTGTCCTCTCCAGTTGGCGCTCCAGGCTGCGCACATGGCTTTCGATGCGCGCGAGCAACTCTTCGAGGGCACGGAGCTGCCTCTTGTCCAGCTGATTATTTGTCGCCCATCGCTCTTTTTGGAGGTGGATGAGCGAGTTGAGTTCACTGACGAACGGCCGAGGGGGAGTGACGTTCAGATATAAGCTGACCATCGGATA
>JAPWVB010000043.1 GCA_028275205.1 Candidatus Acetothermia bacterium | reverse complement strand
ATTCATCTTCGCCGGCCAATGGCCGGCGAAGGCGCACAGTCCAGACGAAGTCTGGTATGAGTGAGAAGATTGCCGCGACCAACCGCAAAGCCCGCCATGAGTACCACATCGAAGAGACCATCGAAGCGGGGATCGAGCTGAAGGGCACCGAGGTCAAGTCCATCCGTCGGGGCAGCGTCAGCTTGCAAGACGGCTTTGCCGTCATCCGCAACGGCGAAGTGTTTCTGATGAACGTCTATATCGCCCCCTATCAAGAGGGCAACCGCTACAACCCCGATCCGCTGCGCAAGCGCAAATTGCTCCTCAAAAAGCAAGAGATCTTTCGACTACAGAGCAAAGTGAAAGAGAAGGGCTACACGCTCATCCCATTAAAAATTTATTTTAAGAACGGCTGGGCTAAGGTCGAATTAGCTCTTGCGAAGGGCCTCGCCAAGTACGACAAGCGCGAAAAGATCAAGAAGAGGGAAGAGGAGCGCGAGCTGCGCCGCGCCCTCAAGGGCGCCTGAGCGTTATATTCCCGCGGCGTAGCCGTCGGCGCGCTTGTCGCTGCCCGCGATGTACGCCCCAGATTCCAAGCGCCAGATGATCTGCCCGCGCCCAAAAAGTCCGCCGGGCTCTCGTACTGTGACGTTGTGCCCTCGGGCGCGTAAGCCCTCGATGATCTTCGGATCGGCGTCGGCTTCGATCTCGATCTCTTTGCTTTTGAGCCATTGCCAGCGCGGGGCGTCGAGACTCATCTGCGGGTCCATGCGATAGTCTACGGTGTTGACGATCATCTGAATGTGCCCCTGGGGCTGCATAAACCCGCCCATCACTCCAAAGGGCCCTATGGCTTTTCTCTCTTTGGTGAGAAACCCGGGGATGATCGTGTGATAGGGGCGCTTGCCCGGCTCTAAAGAATTTGGGTGCTTGGGGTCGAGCGAAAAGCACGCCCCGCGGTTCTGCAGCGCGATCCCCGTTTTGGGGATCACGATCCCAGAGCCAAAGCCCATATAGTTCGACTGGATGAAGCTGACCATCATGCCGTCGCCGTCAGCAGTACAGAGATAGACCGTCCCCCCGGAGAGGGGCTCTCCGGGTGTGGGCTCGAGGGCTCGATCGGTGATGAGCTTGCGGCGCTGAGCGGCGTAGGCTTTGCTGAGAAGCCCTTCTGTGGGCACGGGCGCAAAGTCTGGGTCAGCTATAGAGCGCAGCCCGTCAGCAAACGCAAGCTTTAACGCCTCAATCTGCAGATGGAACGATTCTACAGAATCGCGTGGGTGCTGGGTCAGCTCAAAGCCCTCTAAGATATTGAGCCCGATGAGCGCGACGATCCCCTGAGTGTTTGGGGGAATCTCCCAGACTTCGCACCCTCGATACGATGTGTGGATGGGCTCGACCCAGGTGCTAGAATGCTCTTTGAGGTCTTGCTCACAGAGAAATCCGCCGGTCTCCTGGGAGAATCGCACGATCTGGTGAGCTATCTTGCCGTGATAGAACTCTTCACAATGAGACTGAGCGAGGGCGCGGAGGGTGCGGGCGTGATCGGGCAGGGCGACGATCTCCCCGGCGCGGGGGGCGCGCCCGCTTGGGGCGAACGTCTGATGCCACCCGATAAATTCCGGGCCCTTCAGCTCAGCGAATGACTGAGCAGCATACTCCCAATACTGGGCGACGATGGGGGCGACGGGGTGGCCGCGCTCAGCGTAGACGATCGCGGGCTCGAAGAGTTCTTCGAAATTCAGCCTCCCAAAGCGCTTGTGGAGATCTCGCCACGCCGCCGGGGCACCCGGCACGGTGACGGGGAGCCATCCCCGCGCGGGCATCGTCTCGTGCACTAAAGCTTTTATAGATGCGAGGGTGAGCTTCCGTGGGGCGCGCCCGGAGCCGTTGAGCCCGTAGAGCTTTGTCCCGTCCCATACTAAAGCGAACGCATCCGAGCCGATCCCGTTAGAGGTGGGCTCGACGACCGTGAGCGTGATCGCGGTGGCGATCGCGGCATCTACGGCGTTTCCCCCACGACGGAGCATTTCCATCCCCGCTTGGACAGCCAAGGGATGGCTCGTGGCCACGACGCCACGATGAGCTATCAGCGGGCTGCGAGCCGAGCGATAGGGGTTCATCCCGGACATTATACTCTAAACGCGCCCTTGACGGGATTCTCTCTATCTGCTACACTCAAGGCGCAACCCGCTCCCATCGTCTAGCGGCCTAGGACGCTGGTCTCTCAAGCCGGAAACAGGGGTTCGAATCCCCTTGGGAGCGCCAGAAGATCGCTTGACAGACTCATAAGAATATGATATCTTGTCGCACTCGAAGACTATAATATAATGGAGGAGGTCACGTATCGCTGGACCGCATAGCCGCATTCGCAAGAACGAGGAGATCCGGGCTCGCGAAGTTCGGGTCATAGACGAGAACGGCAAGCAGCTGGGGATCATGCCCCTAGCAGAGGCGATCAAGCAAGCCCGGAGTCGCAATCTCGATCTCGTCGAAGTCGCCCCGCAAGCCAACCCCGTCGTCTGCAAGATCGTTGATTTTGGGAAGTATCTGTACCGCCAAGAGAAGCGAGAGAAGAAGCGGGCCAAGGGTGGCAAGCTCAAGGAGATTCGGCTTACCACCCAGATCGAGAAGCACGACTTCGAGACGAAGCTCCGCCACATTCGCGAGTTCTTGAAAGACGAGAATAAAGTCCGCGTGACCGTCATCTTCCGCGGGCGCGAGATCATGCACATGAACCGAGGCCGTGATCTCCTCCAGCGGATTGTCGAAGGAGTGGCTGATGTCGGCAAGGTCGAGCAATGGCCCAAGGAGCGCGGACGATCCTTGCAGATGCTCCTGGTGCCAGGCAAGGGAACGACCACTATTCCCAAAGAGATCTTCTCAGGGGTGAGCAGCAATGCCGAAGAAGAAGACGCACAAGGGGATCGCCAAGCGCTTCAAGGTAACGCGTCGTAAGAAGGTGCTCGGCGCCACCTCCGGGTATCATCATAAGCTTGTGAAGCGCAGCCCCAATCGCAAGCGCCAGGCCCGAGCGGGCATCCAAGTCCCACAGACGCTTGCCAAAGAGTATATTGAGCTGCTGTCAAGCTAGAACGGAGGACGTATGCGCGTCAAAGGTGGCAATAAGAGACTATTGCGACGGAAGAAGATCTTGGAGCTTGCCAAGGGGTTCAAAGGGAAGCGGCGCACGTGCTTCCGCATTGCCAAAGAGCGCGTGATGCACGCGCTGCGCAACGCGTACATCAGCAGAAAGCTGCGCAAGCGCGACTTCCGCAGGCTGTGGAACATTCGCATCAACGCGGCGGCGCGGGCGCGAGGGTTGCCATACTCTCGCTTCATCAACGGCTTGGCCAAGGCGGGCGTGAAGCTCAATCGCAAGATGCTCGCCGAGATCGCCATCCACGATCCGAAGACGTTCGACGTGCTTGTCGAAAGGGCTAAAGCCCAGCTTGCACGCTCGTGCCCACAGTAAGAGTCCAGCAGACAGAGCTGTATTACGCACAGGCGGGGCAGGGCCAGCCGGCCCTGCTCTTCATTCACGGCGCTGGGGGAGATCACTCTAGCTGGGGGGAGCAGCTGCGCGAGCTCGCCCCAAGTTTTTCTGTTGCGGCGCTCGATCTCAATGGCCACGGGCGCAGCCCTGCCCGTGAGGGTGAAGGATTCCAGACATATACTGAAGACGTGCTCGCGGTGCTCGAAGCGTTGGCCATGCCCACGGTCGTTGTGGGGCACTCGATGGGCGGGGCGATCGCGCTGATGGTGGCGCTCCAGCGCCCAAAGAATCTTGTGGGCTTAGGGCTTGTGGGCACCGGGGCGAAGCTCAGAGTCCATCCGCAGATCTTAGAACTCTGCCAGACGGACTTTGAGCGAGCGATTGACTTTATCGTGCAGTGGGCCTTTTCGGAGCAGAGCCCTCAGGAGCTACGCGAGAGAGCCTGCGCTCAGATGCGACGCAATGGAGCTGATGCGCTTTTGCGGGACTTTTCGAGCTGTAACACATTCGACGTCATGGCTCGGCTTTCTGAGGTTGCTGTGCCCACGCTGATACTCTGTGGGCGCGACGACAAGCTCACCCCGGTAAAATATTCTGAGTACCTCCAGCAGAACATTCCAACTGCTCAGCTAAAGATCATCGAAGGTGCCGGGCACATGGTGATGCTCGAGCAGCCGCGGGCTGTCACCGCAGCCCTGCGGGAGTTCTGCGCGCGCTTGCTCTAGCCTCCTCGTCGCTTTACAATGGCTCCATGAATTGGCCCAACGGTCTGACGCTGCTGCGCATCGTCTTGATCCCGGCGATCCTCTACTTTGTGCTCGTCCCTGGGCCAAACTTTGGATTGATCGCCCTGGGGCTCTTCGCCCTGGCCGCGCTCACCGATGCCGCCGATGGGTATCTCGCACGCTGGCGACGCAACGAGACCGATCTCGGAAAGTTCGCAGACCCCATCGCCGATAAGATTCTCATAATCTCGGTGCTCTTGGCGTTCGTGCAACGGCAAGAGATCTCGGCAGTTCCCGTGATCGTGATCATCGCGCGGGAGTTCTTGGTGACCGGGCTGCGCACGGTGATCAGCGCCCAAGGGGTGGTGCTCGAAGCGAGCCTCTGGGGCAAGCTCAAGACGCTCTCTCAGATCGGACTTGTGTTTGTGCTGCTCAGCCAGAGCGCGTTCCGCTGGGACGCCGAGGGCGTGAAAGCTGTGCTTATCCCCATTGTCGTCGCCGTCACGGTGATCTCCGGGGCTGAGTATTTCTATCGCTTTCGTCAGCTCTTGCGCCGGCTCTCGTGAGCTGTGCTGGCCCCACGACGATCGTCTTGCGCGCCGTGCCCGTCTCGCCGTCGTTGTCTGTGACTATCAGCGTCACCGTGAACGTGCCCGCCTGGGCGAAGACGTGCTCGACGATGACCCCGTGGGCATCTATCGTCCCGTCGCTGTCGAAATCCCATTCGTACTTGACGATCTGTCCGTCGGGGTCGAAAGACTCGGACGCATCGAAGCGCACGGTCTCGCCGACTTTAGGGCGTTCCGGCGAGAACGTAAAGTCGGCTACCGGCGGGAATTTGACGGTACGAGGGCGCTCCGCCGCCCCAAAGTTCACAGTGATGCGCTCCTGGGCTTTCAGCTCGACTGTGACTTCTGCTGGGGTCGTGGGCACGAAGTTCTCCGGGAGCGTGCGCGCGTCCAGCGCAACCGTATACTTTCCCGGAAGCAGCTCGCTGAACACAAAGCGTCCGTCAAGATCAGTCCGCTGGTCGCGGGTCTTCCCAGACTCGTCTGTCAAGAAGACCCTCACGAAGCTCAAGCCTCGCTCCAGGGGGTCTAGGTGGCCATTGCGGTTCTCGTCGTTGAAGACTGTCCCTTCGATCACCGCGACTTGGGCAAGAGGGATCTCGAGCTTGAGGATCTGGCCAGCGACGAGCTGAATCCGTTGAGGCAGCGCAGTCTTGGCGACGAGCCCCGGGGGAAGCTTCTCGATTTTGAGCTCATACGTCCCTGGGAAGACTGGGGGAAATCTGAAGAAGCCGCGGGAGTCCGTGCGGGCCCTCTCGTTCCCCAGCGTGAGGATGAGATCTTTCGGCCCGGGTTCGTCAGGATCGCGCCGGTCGTTCGCGTTGGCGTCTATGAAGACGAACCCCTCGACCTGGCCCTTGACGACGAGGAAGGGGATCGGTGCGTCAAAGCGAGCCAAAAGAGCTAATCCAAAGCTGAAGTCCGCGCCGCCCAGATCGAGCAGCCCCACGAGCCCAAAGAACGCAAGCTCCGCGATCCCCAGCTGGCCCGCAAGCCCCACGCTCAAATCGGTGCGCTGGGGGAAGCGCGTGACCCCGAGGCGCACGCTGAAGGGACGGCGCAGAAGCTCCACCCCCGCCGAAGCTATGAGCGCCTGGCTCACAAGAGCGCTCGAGAGGAGATCGACCTGGGAGCGGTGCTCCAGTCTCAGCGCCGCGCGCAGCTCCGGAAGTCTCAGAGAGAAATCACTGCCTACCGTGCCGAAACCGATCTCCGTGCCGGCAACGCTATTGACCAAGCGCGCTTGCTCCGTGAAGACGGAGACGTCTCCCAGACGCCCCAGGGGCTGGATCGCCTGCAAGGTGAACGCGAATCGCTCCAAGCCCGTCGGAGGCAGCGGCCCGGTGCCTATAAGTGAGCTGTACGCGGCCGAGAGCCGCACGGTCGGGAGGACCTCAGAGAGCTTTAAGCTCAGAAACGCTCGTGCCTCTTGGCGGGTGAACGTCTGCTGAAGGGGATCGTTGGCGACGTTCGTGCGAGCGCGCTCGAAGAGGAGCCCCAGCGAGAGGTTTGGGCTAGAGAAAGACTGAACTATTTGGAGGCTCTGTTCGTCGCGGCGGTCGCCCACGAAGTCTCGTCCGGCTCGCAGGACAGAGGCAGCGACGAAGAAGTCCCCAAAGCGCAGCTCGGAGCTGGCGCGCAGGGCCGAATCTAAAAAAGTCCCGTTCTGCCAGGTGAGCCCGCCCTCGACGGCAGTGACGCTTCCTTCGGGGATCTGCCACCGGATCTGATGGAGCAGCGTTGTGATCAGATTTGAAGAAGCGTAGCCGAAGAGCGCCGCCTGCCCCACAGTCACCCCCGGAAGCACTGACCCGTGGCCTTCAGCCCCAAGGCACAGCAGAAACGACGCGCTGCAAAACGCCTCAGCGATCACAAGAAACGTAACAGATGTCGTGTCTATTGTCACAGTGACTTGCCCTAAAGCCGTAAATATATAGACGAACGACTGCCCAGGCGCAAGGAGGACGCTCCCTGCGCTAGGGATAGCTACACTGTGTGGGGTAAGCCCGACGTTGCGAAATCGCACGGGCTGATTGAGGCTGACGGTCACAATGGGAGGAAGCTCACTAGCATCGTCGGTGATGCGCAGTTCGATCTCAGGAGCGAGGCGGCCTCCGGTGAGCATGGCCACGGAGAACGTTGCGTCAAAAAATCCAGGCTGTACGGAGAGCTGGCCGCCTCGGCCCCTGAGGGTCGCCAGCGAACTGACCAGCCGGGAGAGATCGCCAAGGGCGATCCCCACCGGCTTGGTATCAAGCTCAAAGGAGATCGCATTCAGCTCGAAGAGATTCTGCAGATCGAGCAGATAAGAGAGCTGGCCTTGCTGAGCGACCGCGCCGCGCCCGCTCAGCCTCTGCCGAAAGAGCAAGTCTTGTACAGCTACGATGATCGCCGACGGGAGGAGAGCCCCATCGCTGACGGCGACGGTGAAGATTCCCGATGTGGGGAAGCTCAACGGAGCGCTTGCCGCAGGGGCGATAGTGATGGGAGGGCGCCCATCGGAGACGGTGACGGTGATCGTCCCAGAGCTTGTGTTCGTGATGTTCAGGGAGCCACCGACGTTGAGGCGCACCGCGGGCCGGTCGGGCACCAAGGCCCCGCCCAGCTCCCGAATCGCTATAGAAGCACTAAGAGTAAGCCCCGTCTGCCCCTCAATCTGAAATCCAACCTCCGAAGGGATCGTCAAGAAGAGGGTGCCCTTGACGTCTTGGGGCAGCGGGGGCAAGATCTCCACAACGGCCGTCGCCGTGGCAGATATCTGAAAGAGCCGGGAGGTGGCCTGCAGGGTGACGCGCACCCTCGCTGAGGGCGCACCCTTGGGAATCTTTATCTCTATGGGGATTTCGCGGCGCTCCCCTACGTCAAGAGGGATCTCTCCCGCAGGCACCGTGACCGGGAACGGGCTCTGAGCCGCGAGGGCGACCCGGTCGGCCACGTTGCCCGTATTGCGCAAGAGAAAGAGCAGCTTCGCTGAGCTTCCTGGCTCGACGGCTTGAGGCCTTGGAGGGATCAGCTCTAAACCTGGGGCTGCGCTGACGGTGACGGTCACGCTCGCCTGGCCCACTATAGACGGATTCCGGCGCGAGCGAGCAAGAAGAGTAATACTGTGAGCGCCCGCGCGCGCTCTAGGAGTGACGACGAAGCTAACGAAGACGGTCTCTTGGGCATTTGTGTCCAGCTCCAGAGGCTCAGGCATCCCCAGGGGGTCCAAGCCCGCAGGAGCGTCCAAGGAAAATTCAAAGATATCTCGTTCTGTGCTGATATTCTTGACGATGAACGGCAGGGTGAGGGTATCGCCGGGGCGGACGGGCGGCGGGGCAGGCGGCGGCGTCACCACCACTTGGCTAACCCCATCCCATCCCACGACCACCAGGAGCAGCACTCCCCAAGAGATTCGGAGGCGGCACATTGCGAGATGCTTTATCCTAAGAGCTTTTTCGCGTTGATCCAAGGACGTTTGCCCGACGGTGAGGGCACCTCTGTCCTGCTCCAATTTGCCTTCGAGGGGGGTGAGCCTCTAAAATATGGGCATTCGAGGGCTGGCGCGAGGGCCCGCTGACGCCGTCGCCCAGTCCACCACAGATTTTCAGTAAGGGGGGTATTCTGCGATGAACAAGGCGGAGTTGGCGGAGCTGGTAGCCAAGCAGACGGGCTTAAGCAAGAAGGCGGCCAAAGAGGCCGTAGACGCGATGTTCAGCACCATCACCAAGACGATCTGCGACGGGGAGCCGGTGCGCATTACGGGCTTTGGGACCTTTGAGGCCCGCCCGCGCAAGAGCTCCATGCGCATCAACCCGCAGACCAAGCAGCGCATCATGGTCGCCTCCAAGGCCGTGCCCGCCTTCCGCGCCGGGCGCGAGCTCAAGGAGATGGTGCGCAAGAAGCTCAAGGTCGTCGAGGTGGGAGGGAAGCTCTCCATCAAGCGCGGCTAACCAGGCTTCGCCTGGACAAGCTTCGCTTGACGTTCATCTTCGCCAGCCGAAGGCTGGCGAAGGCGTACAGTCCAGACGAAGTCTGGGGCGGAGCCTGGTCAGGACCCTTGGGCCATCTTCTTGAGGGCGATGACGTCGTCGAAGTCGGCGTCGCCATCGTTGTCGAAGTCGAACGCTCGCGCGTTCTCTTGCACCGCGGGTCTGTCGAGATTGAGCCCAAGCAGGGCGGGATCGTCCAGCGTCAGCTTCCCGTCGGCGTTGATATCTTCGTATAACCCGTCTTTATCTAGATCTTGAGGCGGGGCGGAAGCTGTCCCGATGGGGACGAGCTGTAGGGGCTTGATTCTCAGGACAAACTGCCCGCCGGCGAGGGTCTCTCCCCCGTAATCGAGGACAGCTACGACGAGATACTTCCCCGGGGGCAAGAGATCTCCCTTCTTGCGGGCGCTGGTCACTTTAAGGAGGCGCTTGGCGCCGGGAAGGATGGGAAAGCTCTCAAGGTCGAGCTTTTCGAGGAGGGTGCCCTTCTCGTCGCGCAGCTCGATCCGGCCCGTCACGCGCGGAGCGTGGATCGTCCCGCGGTTCTCAAACTCTACCAAGTAATTTGGGGGATTGAGCCCGCGCACGTCTATCAGGGTGATCCGGCCATCTTTGGTGCCTGTGCCGGGTGGTGTTTCTAAGACCTTAACGGCGAAGCGGCGCCGCACGATCACGGTCGTGCCTGGAGGCTGAGGCTGCGTCTGCTTGGGGGCAGCCTCGACCATGATCGCCGCCCAGTACGTCCCCGCGATGTCTGAGGGGACTTTGATGGAGAAGCGAACTTCTTGCTGCTTGTTTGGCTCAAGATCGAATCGCAGCGGGCTGACCGAAAGCCACGGCGCGGCCGAGCGGGGCAGCGTCCCCGGCGGGTAGAAGCGATTCTCCCCGGTGATATCTCGGTCCCAGTCGGCAAGGCTGATCTGAATCTCTAAGGGATCTGTCTCGTTATTGAGCACGGAGAACGTAAGGGTATCAACGGCTCCGCGGGGCAGGGCCAGATCGAATTCGATCTGGGAGATGAGCAGGGCACTTGCGGGCAGCCACACAAGACTCAGCCCCGCGAGGACTGCCCCTGCGCTCATCCAGCGGCGCGCCATGAGCGATCACTTCACGTCGATGGGTTTGCCCTGGAGCATTAGAGCACGCACCAGATCGGCCTCGGTGATCCATTTCTTGGCGAGCAGGATCTCCCC
>JAPWVB010000042.1 GCA_028275205.1 Candidatus Acetothermia bacterium | reverse complement strand
CTTAGCTCAAACAGCGGTGAGATGGGCTCAACAGGGGATGCGCCAGATGCCACACCCGGACCATAAGAATATCCCTATAAAGATGAGGACGATGGCGAGCAGCGCCAACGCGATCATCCCGTAGAGAACCCGGCGTGCGCGCATGAGCTGAGCCCATTCTACCTGAAAGGGCTTGACAAAGGAATGGAATTTGGGTGAAAATCACTCTTATGGATCTGAACTGGGAGTTATCGGTGCGGTTGGTCGTGGCGGCGCTGCTGGGGGCGCTGGTGGGGTGGGAGCGGGAGCGGGCGCAACGCCCTGCAGGACTGAGGACGTATATGCTCGTCTCGTTTGGGGCAGCGTTGTTCACGGTTCTGTCGGTCACAGCGTTTGGGCCGAACGCGGACCCTGGGCGGTTAGCAGCGAACATTGCCGTAGGGATCGGTTTTTTAGGTGCGGGTACGATCTTCCGTGAGGGCGAGGTGGTGCGCGGGCTGACGACCGCAGCGGGGCTATGGGCTGTCGCGGCCATCGGGATGGCTGCCGGAGTCGGAGAATATCTGCTCGCGATGATTTCAACGGTGATCGTGCTCATCATCTTAGCGGGTGTGCGCTTGATGGAGACCCACAAAGGTCCTCGCTGAGAGTCAGCATCAGCACTGTAAGATAGAGAGAAGAGATGCTCGCGCACATCAAGCTCAGTGAGATCACAAAAAGCTTTGGTGCGCTGTTGGTGCTCAATGGTGTGAGCATCGAGGCTCGCTCCGCTGAACTGATCGCGCTCATTGGCCCCAGCGGCTGCGGCAAGACCACGCTCTTGCACATCATCGCCGGGTTAGTTCCCCCAGATTCTGGAGCGATCTATCTGAACGATGTCCTCGTGCCGAACGCTCGATCCCACGTCGCTTACATGCAGCAGAAAGATCTGCTCTTGCCTTGGCGCACCGCGCTGAAAAACGCTCTGCTTGGCCCAGAGATCGCTGGGGAAGACCTCAGAAGAGCCGAAGCTTACGCGCGACAGCTCTTTGAAGAATTCGGGCTGGCTGGCTTTGAAGACACATACCCGGTGCAGCTCTCAGCGGGGATGCGCCAGCGTGTCGCGCTCATCCGTACGCTCCTCTCCCAGAGAGAGATCCTCTTGCTTGATGAACCCTTCGGGGCGCTCGACGCCCTCACCCGCGCGGAACTGCTCGAATGGCTCCTAAGAGCTTGGGAGAAGTCTCCCCAGACAACGCTCTTTGTCACCCATGACGTCGAGGAGGCCCTCAAGCTTGCTGACAGAATCTATGTGCTCTCCGAACGCCCGGCGCGCGTCAAGGCTATAATGACTGTCTCTCTGCCGCGTCCGCGTGACCCGACTCACCCAGATTTTGTCCATCTGAAGGCCGAGCTCCTGCGCACCCTGCGCTCTCCTTGACAGAACTCATATAAATCTCTATACTTTGTGTGCATAGGGGAGCTCGGGGAACCGGGCTGAGAGGGTCTCTACTCTGAGACCGACCCTTGGAACCTGATCCGGGTAATACCGGCGTAGGGAACCTTCAGCGTCCTCCCGAGATCTCTCCGACAAGCTTTGAAGGAGGGATCACTATGCTGCGTCGCGCAGCGCTCGTCGCGCTGTTCATCGGATTGGGGCTGGCCTGGGGAAGCTCGTTTGCCCAGATCAGCGAGGGCTCTAAGCTCGTCGTTTATACGTATGAGAGCTTCGTCGCGTGGGGACCGGCCAAGTTCATCAAGACCGAGTTCGAGAAGCAGCATCCCGGCATTGAGGTCGAATTTGTGGCCACCGGGCCGAGCCGCGCGATGTTCGCGCGCCTGGTCAACGAGAGAATCTCCGGAGGCACCCCCGCTGATCTCTTCCTTGGTGAAGTCAACGACGTCCCGCGCGCGAAGAAGTTCGGACTCTTCACGCCACTCAAGCCCGAGGAGATCCCCAATCTTCGATCCGTCCCGAAAGACTTACTGCTCGACCCCGATCTCACGATCGTTCCCTACGAGCATGGCTTCATCACGCTCGTCTACGATAGCACGAAGCTCAAGCCCGAAGAGCTACCCAAGACGTTTGAAGACCTTACCAAGTCCCAGTACCAGAAGAAGCTCATCGTGCAGAACGCCCTCACTTCGAGTGTGGGTCAGTCGTTCTTGTTCTGGACGATCTATAATTACGGCGAGGGCAGATATCTCGACTACTGGAGGAGATTGCTGCCCTCGATCTTGACGATTCAGCCGGGCTGGAGCGCCGCGTACAAGCTCTTCACCAAGGGCGAAGCCCCGATGATCGTGAGCTTTTCTACGGATGAGTGCTTCGATGCGCGCTATAAGCCACTCTTGCTCAATTCTCAAGGGTATCGCACGATCTTTGGGGCGAGCGTCATCAAGGGCACCGACAACCCCAAGCTCGCGCGAGAGTTTATAAATTTCTTGCTCTCGCCTGAAGTCCAAGAGAAGCTCCCCGACACCGAAGTGATGTTCCCAGCGAACTCTCAAGCGAAGATTCCTGACCAATGGCGCACCTGTGCGGTCATCCCGCCCAACCCTGTAATCATCCCGTTGGAGTACGTCGCAGAGAATGCGGATCGCTGGCTCGATGAGTGGGCTCGCTTGGTCGTCACAGGACGGTAGTTTGTGAACATGCGCAGATGGGGAGGGGAGCAGCTGCTGCTCGCCCTCCCCATGCTCTTTTTGGTCGTCTTTTTCTACGGGCCCATCGCCAACTTGCTGCGCGAAGGCCTCACCAAAGACGGCGCCTTCTCGCTGGAGTTTCTCTGGACGGTCCTCACAGACGACTATTTTCGCTATGTCATTCTTTTTACGCTCTGGCAGGCGCTGCTGAGCACCTTGGCGAGCATCGCGCTGGGGCTGCCCTTGGCGTTTATCTTGACGCACTACGACTTCCCGCTGAAGCGGGTCGTGCGCGCGCTGACGATCGTGCCCTTTGTGCTGCCGGCGATCACGGTGGCATTGGGGTTTGCGTTGCTCTTTGGGCGCAATGGCTATCTCAATCAGTTCTTGATGAATCTCTTTGGGCTGAGCGAGCCGCCCCTGCCCATTATGTACTCGTTGACGGGGATCGTGCTCGCGCACGCTTTTTATAACGCTCCGATCATCACGCGCACGGTGCACGCCGCTTGGGAACGCTTAGACCCGCGCTACGAAGAGAGCGCGCGAGCTCTTGGAGCTTCGCGCTTCTTCGTCTTTAAAGATATTACTCTGCCCATGATTTTGCCGGGGCTGCTCAGCGGCGCAGCTTTGGTATTTATCTTCTGCTTTCTGAGCTTTCCCATCGTCTTATCTGTGGGCGGCGGGCGGTTCTCGACTATAGAAGTCGAAATCTATACGAGAGTAGTCACCCGCCTCGATCCACAGTTGGTGAACTATAAGATCGGCGCGGCGCTGGCGCTCGTTGGGCTGGTGCTCTCGCTTGCCGTGACGTATCTCTATCTGCGCCTGCAGGGGGGCTTGGCGCGCCAGACGGAGCAGCTCCGGCCGCGGTCCACCGCGCCGCTCTTTGCTGGGGTGCGAGACTTGCTGTACCCGACGAAGCTTTTACTATGGCTCTATGTACTCTGCAGCGTGATACTCTTTGTTGGGCCGGTGCTAGCTATCGTTGTGGACTCCCTGCGGGAGGAGACAGCTGAAGGGGCGCGTTGGACCCTGCGGTGGTACTCATATATCTTCACGCCAAACTATGAGGCACTCGTGGGGGATTCCCCCTTGAGGGCGATCATCAATAGCTTGAGCTTCGGGCTTGGGGCGACAGCGATTGCCGTGCCGTTGGGGCTGATCTTCGCGTATGTGATCGCGCGGCTGCGCTGGGCCGGCCGGAGGCTCTTCGATACGCTCTTGATGGCCCCGTTGGCCACGTCGTCAATTGTCTTAGCGTTCGCGCTCTTGCGAGCGTTCAATGCGCCGCCGCTGCGCTTGGTGGGCAGCTCGACCGCCGTGATCATCGCGCACGCCGTGATCATTTTCCCGTTCATTGTGCGGGCGCTCGTGCCGATCTTAGAGAGCCTCGATGTGCGGCTCACGGAGATGGCTCGCAGCCTTGGGGCAGGGCGCTTTCGGGCGCTGCGCGAGATCGAGCTGCCCTTGGTTGCCACAGGCCTGATCGCTGGGGCGGTCTTTGCATTTGCGCTCAGCTTGGGGGAGATGAGCGCGACGCTGATGCTCGCTCGGCCAGGGCTTTCCACCATGCCCGTCGCTGTGTATAGATTTCTCAGTCAACACTCCCTAGGAGCCCCCAGTGCCATGAGCGTCGTGATGATTGCCGTCTCGGCGATAGCATTTATACTGTTAGAGCGCTGGGGAGAGCGGGCGCTCAGATTCTAATATGCGCGTCACGGTCAAAGATGTCACCAAGCGCTTTGGCACGACGATTGCCCTCGAAAACGTCTCGCTGGACGTGAGCGACGGGGAGTTAGTTGCTCTCGTGGGGCCCAGCGGGTGCGGCAAGACCACACTCCTGCGATTGATCGCGGGCTTTGATGCTCCGGATTCTGGAGATATTCTCTTTGACGGACGGAGCATGCTTGGGGTGCCGCCGGAGCGGCGCGGGGTCGGCTTAGTATTTCAGAATTACGCGCTCTTCCCCCATATGACGGTCTTTCAGAACGTCGCCTATGGGCTGAAATTTCGACCTACCCCCCTGGCCCCCTTCCCGGAGCGGGAAGGGGGACCAGACTTCGTCTGGACTGTTTGTCGTGCCGCCAAAGGCGGCACGGTGTCCGGTCCAGGCGAAGCCTGGCGGGTGCGCGAGCTGTTGGAGCTTGTGGGGCTTGCGGGGCTAGAGGACCGAATGCCCTCGGAGCTGTCCGCGGGGCAGCAGCAGCGGGTGGCGCTCGCTCGAGCGCTCGCCCCCAATCCAAAAGTGCTCTTGTTGGACGAACCCCTCAGCGCACTGGACGCGAAGCTACGCGAGCGCCTGCGCCTCGAGATCAAAAGAATCCAAAGAGCTCTTACGATCACGACTCTCTACGTCACCCACGATCAAGAAGAAGCCCTCGCTGTCGCGGATCGCGTCGCGGTCATGAGCATCGCCCATCTGGAGCAGATCGGGACGCCCCAAGAAGTCTATAACGCTCCAGCGACAGAGTTTGTGGCGCGCTTCATTGGGCGGGGGAATATTCTCCCCGGGGAGCTCGTGGGCGCAGATGCCAAGCACGTGCTCGTCCGACCTGAGCGGATTCGCCTCAATCAATCTGCAGATCATATACTAGCGGGGAAGATCATCGCGATGGAGTTCGCTGGGGATGCCGTTTGGCTTCACGTCGATGTGAGCGGCACTGCTCTCATAGTGAAAGCGCGCTCTCTCGATCAAGCCCTCCACGAGGGCGATGTAGTGCATCTAGGGATTAATACCTCAGATTGCTATATCCTCCCTAGCGATCGAAGATCGCCACCCACACGGTGACGAGCACCGTCACGGCGATAAAGACCCAGACGTTGAAGAACCACACGGACGCCACGACGCTGTAGATGAACCCCCGACGGCCGAGAGTATAGCTGTCGCTGCCACGCATGAACAGATCTGTTAAATATTTCGAGGGCTCGGTGCCCTCCATCTCCTGGAGGGCATTGGCAGGGGCGCTGATCAGCACCGATAAGAGATTGAAATAGCGCAGCGCCACGAGAAAGCTGAAGAACGAGACGGCCAGCGTAAAGATAATCGTCCAGATGGGATAATCTTGAGGGCGCAGCCCGCGGCTTGGCAGTTGTGGCAATTCGATGATCGTCTCCCAGACGCCGCTGAAGCTGATAATGAAGCTCAACAGCAGCACGCTCGCCGAGGCGAGAAACGTCACAGACATAATGATATTGCGCAGCTGGTGCACGACGAGCAAGTGATCATCCTGCTCGATAGCGTGCATGAGAGCGCCGGCGACGGCCTGGCGCATGCGGCCCTTGCGCGTGGCGTGCGCATGCCGGCGCGAGAGATAAAAATAGACAAAGTGATAGCCGTAAAAGCACCCAAAGAACGTGAGCAGGGCGACGATCGTCTCTGTGGAGAGCGTTTGCATAACGATCACTCTTTTATACTGGGTTGGGGCGCTCTTGGCAAGGGATCTCTTGACAGGGCCTCACGCTGAAAGTACAATCTCTCTGTGACTCAGAAAGGTAGGTGCCCTTCGTGGATTCTCCCATACTGAGCGCGACAGGGTTTGAGTTGGCGGAGAAGGCGAACTTTCCTGAGATCATCGCGATATTGCCGCTGAAGAATACTGTCGTCTTCCCGCACTCTGTCTTGCCCCTGGCCGTAGGGCGCGAAAGCTCCATCAAATTGATCGAGGATGCGTTGGCCAGTACGAAGATTATCGGGGTCTTGACTCAGCGTGATCCTAATATTGAGCATCCTTCTCCCAGCGATGTCTATCAAGTTGGCACGATCTGTCGGATCGCCCGCGTAACCAAGACGCCCAACAATGCCCTCCTGATCTGGGTCCAGGGGCTCAGCCGCTTCGCCATCGAGATGTTTACTCATGAGACCCCCTATCTGATGGCGAAGATTAAGCCTTTAGAATCTATTGTGGAGAAAGACATCGAGACGGAGGCGCTCAGCAAGCAAGTGACCGCGCTCTTCCAGAAGATGCTCTCCCTCTTGCCCAACCCTCAGATGGAGATCCACACCATGGCTTCAAGCCTGACCGATCCAGGGCAGTTGGCTGACTTCATCGCGGCGAATCTTGATATTGAAGCCGAGGCCAAGCAACAAGTACTAGAAACCCTCAACGTTAAGGAGCGCCTCACGCTCGTCTTGCGCTTGCTTGAGGAGGAGAATGAGATCTTAGAAGTCGGCTCGCGCATCCACACCCGCGTCCAAGAAGAGATCGGGCGGTCTACCCGAGAGCGCATCCTGCGCGAGCAGCTCGAAGCGATTAAGAAAGAGCTCGGCGAGGAAGAGGGCCCGGAGATCGAGGAATTGCGCCTTAAGATCAAGCGTGCCAAGATGCCCAAGGATGTCGAGAAAGAAGCTCTCCGGGAGCTGGAGCGCCTCGCGCAGATGCACCCCAGCTCAGCCGAATACACGGTCTCGCGTACGTATTTGGACTGGCTGATCGCGCTGCCGTGGTCGAAGACTACGAAAGATATGTTGGACATCACGCGGGCCCGCCAGATCCTCGACGAAGATCACTATGACTTGGAGAAAGTGAAAGAGCGCGTCTTGGAGTACTTAGCAGTCCTCAAGCTCAAGAAAGATATGAAAGGCCCAATTCTCTGTCTGGTGGGGCCGCCGGGGGTGGGCAAGACGTCGCTGGGGCGCTCGATCGCCCGGGCGTTGGGGAGGAAGTTCGTGCGCATCTCGCTTGGGGGTGTGCGCGACGAGGCCGAGATCCGCGGGCACCGGCGCACTTACGTAGGAGCGCTGCCTGGGCGCATTATCCAAGGGCTGCGAAGGGCGGGCTCGAAGAACCCCGTCTTCATGCTCGATGAGATCGATAAGATGAGCAGTGACTTCCGCGGCGACCCCGCGGCAGCCCTCTTGGAAGTCCTCGACCCTGAACAGAACAGCAACTTCACTGATCACTATTTAGATGTCCCGTTTGATCTGTCGCGCGTGCTCTTCATTACGACAGCGAACGTGCTCTACACAATCCCCGCGCCGCTGCTCGACCGCATGGAGGTGCTGGAGCTTCCCGGCTATTCTGAAGATGAAAAAGTGCAGATTGCGCAGAGATATCTCATCCCAAAGCAGATCAAGGCGCACGGCTTGCGCGCTCATCAAGTGGAGTTCAGCGATGAGGCGCTGCGCCAGATCATTCGAGACTATACGCACGAAGCCGGGGTGCGCAATCTCGAACGGGAGATCGGCGCCGTCTGCCGCAAGATCGCTGTAGCGGTTGCGGAGAAGAAAGATCGCTCAAAGCGCTTTATCAAAGCTCAAGATCTGAGCAAGCTCTTGGGACCGCCGCGCTACTTCTCCGAGGTCTCCGAGCGCCTCACCAAATCGGGTGTGGCCATTGGGCTGGTCGTCACCCAAGTTGGGGGCGATATCGTCTTCATCGAGGCGACGAAGATGAAGGGCAAGGGCGAGCTGAAGCTCACGGGGCAGCTTGGGGAAGTGATGCGCGAATCCGCCCAAGCGGCCCTCAGCTACATCCGCGCCAACGCCGAGCAGTTTAGGATCGATCCAGATTTCTTCTCCCATTACGATATACACATCCACGTGCCTGAAGGGGCGATCCCCAAAGACGGACCCTCGGCCGGGGTGACGATCGTGACGGCATTAGCTTCGCTGCTGACAGATACCCCGATTCAGCCCGATCTGGCGATGACCGGCGAGATCACGTTGCGCGGCAAGGTCCTCCCCGTGGGAGGGATTCGCGAGAAGGTCTTAGCGGCCCATCGCGCGGGCATCAAGACGGTAATCTTGCCTAAGCGCAACGAGAAAGACTTAGAAGAGCTGCCGCAGAACGTCAAGGAAGCGCTGCGCTTTGAGTTCGTCGAAGAGATCTCCCAAGTCTTAGAGATCGCCTTGCCACGCCATGTCGCTGTCCTCTAAGAAGCGTGCTCCGCGCGTCTTGGTGATCGCTCCCCATCCCGACGATGAAGCGCTGGCGACAGGGGGAGTCATCCAAGAGCATCTGCGCAAGGGGCACGTCGTCAAAGTGCTTCTGGTGACGTGTGGGGACGGGCAGCGCCGCGGGCTGCTCCTGCCCCCTCGGCACTTCTTGCGGTTGGGGGAGCGGCGCTATCGCGAGTCTCTCGATGCGTTACGAATCCTTGGGGTTCACGAGAAGCGCGTCATCGCTTTGGGGTATCCCGATCGGGGGTTGGCGCATCTCTCTGCAAGCCCTTATAGATCACGCTACACGAAAGTTTGCGCTGTCCCCTATGAGTGGGCCTATCGGCCCGGAGCCCCCTACACTCGCGAAGCCCTGCTGACAGATCTTGCGGAGATCTTCACTGACGAACGTCCTCAACTCATCTATCTTCCCCATCCGCGGGATCGCCACGGTGATCACCATGCGGTCTATCTCTTCGTGCATACGGTGTTGCGCAAGCTCGGGCTTGCTCCTCAGCTGCGGCACTATCTCATTCACTATGGGGCATGGCTGCTCCCTCTGGGGAGATACTTTGACAAGCCCTTGGTGCCCCCGCGCTCCCTGAGAGATCATACTCACTGGCTCGTGCACGAGCTGCGCCCTCATCAGATCGAACGCAAATACCAAGCGATCCGATGCTATCGCACCCAAACGCAATATATCGAAGATCACTTATTGAGCTACGTGCGGCGCAACGAGCTCTTCGACCTCCAGCCCGCTATAGCTGAGCGGGAGGCTCATCCTCGAGGGCGGCTAATTGCTCTTCGTCGAGGCCAAAGTAGTGCCCGATTTCGTGCATGACCGTGATGCGCACCTGGCGGCAAATCTCTTGGGGATCGTTGTGGGCAATGGCTTCGATGTTCTTCTGAAAGATATAGATGATATCGGGCTCGATATGGTCAGAGAAGACGGAGCGCTCGGTCAACGGAACACCCTGATAGAGCCCTAAGAGAGAACCATCAGGGGGATCGGGTTCGTCTTCGATGACGATCATGACGTTCTGGAGGCGCTCTTTAAAGAATCGTGGCAAGCTCTCCACGGCTTGCCAGACGAGCTTCTCAAACGCTGCGCGATCCACGCTCGCAGTATAACGAAGCCCAGAGTATTTGACAAGATGCGCTCGTTGGTGGTACAACTACAGTGTCTATGAAGAGATTCTTTCTCGTGGCGTGCGTGGTGCTAGGGGTGTTCTGGGGCGCAGGGGATGTATGGGGGCAGGCTCGGCCAAGTGATTTCTTCATGGAAGAGTTCACATTTGGGCTGCTAGGGGGCTTTCTTGGAGGGCCGACCGTCGAGCTCGTCTATGTGACGACTTTCTGTCGTGAGGCTCCCAACCCTGAGCTCTGTCAAGGCTTGGGCTTTGCCGCGATGCAGGTTGTGGTCTATACGATCACGCTTCCGCTAGGAGCGAGCGCAGGGATCATCGCGGCGGGGATATG
>JAPWVB010000041.1 GCA_028275205.1 Candidatus Acetothermia bacterium | reverse complement strand
TATCCACATTCTCAGGCTCCTGCAATCCTCACACATCTGTATGAGTTTCAGTAGACCCTGCTATGAGGGCCGATGTCGTGGAAGAGGACCTCGTCGCCGTTCAAAAACTCAAAGATAATTCGAATGTCCCGCGTGACGGAGAATGCCCACAGCCCTCTTAGCTTGCCTTTGAGCTTGTGAGTGTTCAGCCGAGGATCAAACGCATGAGATCGAAAGATGCGTTCCTTCTTCTCCGCGATAGCTTGGATCGTGGTCGGAAGCTTTTTGTATTGACGCTCAAAATGTGAGGTGACATAGATAGTCTTGACAGGGTGCTTCATCAACGCAGTTCTCGTAGAGACTTGATGCGGCGCGTGCAGCCTTGTCGGTGCTCTTTTCGACCTTGAGCAACGATCTGCCACAGCTGAGCTTCCTCAAGATCGCGGAGGCGCTCCTGCAAAGCTTTGAAGCTCTCGAAACTGATGAGAACAGCCACAGGGTGCGATCGTTCGGTAATGGTCACTGCTTCGCCACACCTTTTCACTTCTTCGAGCATCTGAGCAACGTTTTCACAGAACTTCGCGCTGCTAACCTTCTTGGCCATGAGACTGCCCTCCCTAAGCTCACACGAGCTTAGCAGCCAAACAGATATTTGTCAAAAGGTCACTTCCCCCACAAGCTCACGTCGCCCCGCGCAAAACGCTCGGCCTCGTCCAAAACCTCGCGCACTCCTTGCAGAGAATCCAGCTCACAGTACAGTCTCAGTAAGGGCTCCGTCCCGCTGGCCCGCAACAGCAGCCAACCATGAGAAAAACGCAGCTTCACCCCGTCGAGCATCTCTGTCTTAATCACTTCAAGCCCAGCGATCTGGCGCGGCGGACGGCGCTTCACCCGCTCGACAATCTCTAAGCGGCTCTCCAAGTGCAGATCGCGCCGGTCGTACCAGTGCGGCCCCACTTCGCTCAAGAGATCGTGCACGATCTCGCTCACTGGCTTTTGAGCTTTCGCAGCGATCTCGCACAAGAGCAGAGAGTTCAAAACCCCGTCGCGCTCCGGAATGTGATTCTTTATAGCGATCCCCCCGGACTCCTCGCCCCCAATTAAAACGTCCTCCCGAACCATCTTCTCGCAGATATACTTGAACCCCACGGGGACTTCGTCGAGCTCCAAATTATTTTTGACGGCGAGTTTGTCTATCATATCCGAGAGCGCAAACGACTTGATGACCTTGCCCCGCCAGCCCTTGCTCAGCAAGTGCTTGAGAATCAGCGCGAAGCAGCGATGAGAGTCTATCACATGCCCCAGCTCGTCCATCGCGGCGACTCTGTCGCCGTCGCCGTCGGTGACGACCCCAATGATGCGCTTGGCGCTCTTAAATTTTTTATAGCGCTCGCTGGCGATCACCGCGCGCAGCGGCCCTAAATTCTTTTCGATGGGCTCAGGGTTTTTTCCGCCAAAGCGCGGATTGTCCCCATGACGCACCGTGAGAAACTCGACGCCCAGCTCTCTGAGAATTTCGGCGACGTAGCCTCTCGCCGCCCCGTACATCGCGTCAATGACGACGCAGAGATCGCTCTTGTGCAAAAGCTCTCTGTCGATGAGCTGACGAATGCGCGCGAGATACGGGCTCTTGAAGTCTGCAAAGTTCAGCTCGTCCTCTGGGGTCTTGGGGGTGGGCGCTTCCGCAGGGACGAGAGACTCGATGAGCTGGGTGACGCTGGGCGGAGCGGATGACGCGTACTCGACTTTGATCTTGATCCCATTGTACTCTGGGGGATTATGGCTCGCGGTGACCATCACGCCCAACGCCGCTTGGTAGTGGTGCACAGCGTAGGAGAGCGCGGGGGTGGGGACGGGCTCGTGCGCGATCCACACGGGGATCTCTGCGTCTTGGAGAATCCGCCCGATGTGTACGGCGAATTCCTTCGAGAGAAAGCGCGTATCGTAGCCGATGACGACGCCGTGCTCCGGAGGACGATACGAGACGCCCCACTTTCTGTAAACTTCTAATGAACGGCGCTGCGGGCTTTTTACGCACTCAGCGATGGCTGAAGCGACGCGCCCCACGTTGTCAAACGTGAAATCGCGGGCGATCACGCCGCGCCAGCCATCAGTCCCAAAGCGAATCGCGCTCATCCGGTATCTCCGAGCCGCAGGGGCTTCTGCTGGGCCAGAATCTTCCCGTTGGGCCCCACGACGCGCTCCACGTGCGGCGGCAACTTGATCTCCATCGTTTCAAAAACTTCGATGATGAGATCGCGCGGCAGCCCCAGCTCCATCCACAGCGCCTCTAGGTCAACCACGCCGTTCACAACGGGGACTTCCGCGAGCGTCTTCTCGATCGCCCGCGCGTAGTTCTGCATCGCATTGGGCAGATACGGCCCATCGGGTTGCGTCAGAAATTCCTCCATAGCCTCAGTACTTCCACTCTACGGTGTAGGTGACCTTCGCGGCAGCGCGCGCTTTGACGGGCACGGTAAAGAGCACCGTGCTCGCGTCAAGCTTTTCGTAGCTTGGCTCAGCAGAGACGATCTTCCACGTGCCCTGCAGTCTCTCTTTCACTTCGATCACGACGTCGGAGTCTTTCTGATTGCGCAGAGTAATCTCATACGTGTCGCGATAGAGTTCGCGGCCCAGCTCGTCCCGCCCGACGACTTGGCGGTCTTTGAGAACTCTGTCGGCTTTGAGGTCAAAAGCCATCCCCGGCACGAGCGCGATCTTTTCGCCCGTTGGGGTGTGACCCAAAGAGTCCTCACCGATCAATTGTATCACGTCTTGGGTCTCTTTGTAGAGCCGCACGACGCCCGCAGGGAGCGCAATCCCCAAGCCGTGCGCCCCATCGTTGACGGAGCGGATCTCCACACGGACTTGGGGCGAAACCGCAGCCTCATAGACGTAATGTTTAGAGACCGTGACGGCGTCGGCGCGTATGAACGATAATTCGAGACTCTGTCGGTCGGTGAGAGTTATTTTTCTTGGGAACTCGTACTGATGGTACTCGAACGTCGGCTGAGTTTCGATCTCTTTTTCTTGGGCAGCGAGGGGGACGACGGCTCGCGGAGGGCTGACGGGTGCTGGGGGCGCCACGCGGCGTAGCTCCCCAGCGATAAGCGTGAGCTTGGCGTTCTTATAGTCGCGCCCGCTTGTGTTCTGCACCGTCACCCAGCTTGTGAGGGCCATCTGGGTCTCGCTCTCATTGAGAATCGCCGTGTAATACGCAGACCAACTCAGCCCACTAGCAAGATAGCTCAGCTTCCCTTGGAGTTGGCGGGAGGAGTCGCTCTGGATGCGCCAGCGCAGCGCGGGCGCCTTGCGATGCTCCCCCAGCTGTGCTAAGGAGACCTCGCTGAACTCTTTGATGATCTGCACTCGCCCCGTCACTTCTTGCAGGACGATCCCGTCTTCGACGCTGAGGAGCGTCCCTCGATAGGTCTTGGGGACTAGGCCGCGGGCTACAGTCACTTCGACCTCTTGGCCGACAGCGTTCTGAAGCAATTGCCAGCCCGTCAGCTCTTGGGCTGGGAGGAATTCTTGCTCGACGATCTCTATCTCTTTGAGGGGGCGGAAGAGCACCGAATCGGGCAGGAGGGTCTTGGGCAGGTCTTCGATGAGATAGTCCTTCTCTCCCGCGGAGATGGTCAGTGTGCGCAGCTCCTCGACGAGGGCCACGTCGCTATAGATCGTGATATTCGGCCCAGTGAGAGTCTGCTGGGCCCCGCCGAGGCTGCCAGCTAGCAGAGCGATCACGACGACGGCTAAGCGTTTCATAGTACCTCCTTAGAGGGGCACGGCATGCCGTGCCCTTACAGTTTAGCTGAAGATAAGGGCTTCTGCCAAGGCGGGGGAGCTTGACAGCTGTGTCGGGGAGCGCTACAATAGCTATGACCGGCGGCGTAGCCAAGTGGTAAGGCGAGGGTCTGCAAAACCCTTATGCACCGGTTCGATTCCGGTCGCCGCCTCCAGGGTGGTTAGCTCAGCGGAAGAGCGTCTGCTTGACGTGCAGAAGGTCGGAGGTTCAAATCCTCCACCACCCACCAAAGTTCTTCCATGCCGACTGTGTTGCAGGATGGGCCTTATAGTTTCATCTTCTTCAGCTCTGATCGGGAGGAACCCCCGCATGTTCACGTTAAGCGTGATCGGCATATTGCCAAGTTTTGGCTCGATCCTGTTTCGCTCGCTAAGAACAGGAGCTTCAAGGAACACGAATTGAACAGAATCGCTCGACTTGTAGTCAAGCATAGAGAGAGGCTATGGGAGGCTTGGCATGACTACTTTGGTCCTTGAGAGAGAGCCAGTAGCCGTTGACGTTGCTATACGGGAAGAGAAGCTCATTGTCACGCTCGACGATGGTCGGAGCATCAGCGTCCCTCTTGAGTGGTATCCCAGGCTCTTGCATGCCTCTCCCAAGGAGCGGAAGAATTGGCACCTGTTGGGAGATGGGTATGCCATTGAGTGGCCTGATCTTGACGAACATATCGGAATTGAAGGGCTGCTGGCGGGGCGACGCAGCGGCGAGAGCCGAAAATCATTTGCGCGTTGGCTTGCGGCTCGGCGGCGATCCCCTAAACACAAAAAGTCATAGGTTCAGCTGATCATCGCCGGCATAAGCTGGGCTTGTACACATGATCTCGATCAACCTTGGCTGTGCCCCTCCCGTGTCCACCGTAACGAGCGAAATCTTTTCTGTGCGCGGGTCGCTCCAGCCGTCAGCAAGCTTCTGCTTCATCGCTTGGTAGATCTCATAGCGCCCGTCGGAGTACCCGCGCTGGCTCAGGGGCACAGCACGCCGCGCTTCCAAACGCGCCCTCACGATCTCTTCAGGGCACGTCACATAGACGAGCCACGGTGAAGCTTTCTCTCGAAATTCTGCCAAGAATCTCTGGCGCGCCTCGCGGCGCAGGAACGTCCCGTCCAGCACGACATGGCGCCCCCTACGGAAAGCGCGATGCGCTCGCACGATCATATACTCGTACACGCGACGATAGTACTCATCATCGTAGGAGCGATTTTCACCGAAGAGTCGGTAGCCCACTCTGTCGGTGCTCAGATATCGAGCTCGAAGCTCATGCGCGATCTGACGGGCGATCGTCGTCTTGCCCACACCCACCAGCCCGCAGACCATCACCAGCCACGGCTCCGGCAACTTCTTAAAAAGTTCGCGCCATTGAATCATTGAGAGTAGTAAAACATCTCGTTGGGGCCGTTGTCAAATCGAGGGAAAAGTGTGTACACTCTCAGCTATGTTGAGAGAAGATTCTGAGGGCGTAGTGCTCACGGTTCGGGTCAAGCCACGAGCGCGGCGGAATGCCGTCGTTGGAGCGCGTGGAGATGCGCTCGTGCTCGAAGTCACGGCGCCGCCAGAGCACAACAAAGCCAACGACGCGGTGATCGCGCTGCTCGCCGACGTTTTTGATGTTGCCAAGAGCCGTATTGAGATTCTCTCCGGGCAGAGCTCTCGAGAGAAGCGCGTGCGTATCGTAGGGCTGACGGCGCAAGAATTTCAAGAGCGCCTTCAAGCCAGAGCACATCCTCTCTAAGAGCGCGATGCACCAAAGATCTGGGCGATGACTTGACGGCGAAAATCGAAGATATAGTTCAGCCTACGGCGTACCCAAAGAGCATGAGCGAGATCTCCCAAGGGCCCTAACGGCAAAGCATAGATGACGTGATCTTCGATCTTCGTGCCCCCTTCGACAGAGACAAAGCGATGCCCATGATGCCACAGCTTATACGGCCCCAAACGCTGTTCGTCAATGAAACGTCTCTTAGGCTCTACGTGCGTGATCTCCGTGAGCCAGCGCACTCTCACTCCGTGCACAAGCTGGATGCGATACTCGATGATCTGCCCTTCGTGCATGGGCTCATCGTCCCCGTATAAGATCTCAAAGTGCATCTCCGGGGGCGTCAAGAGATTGAGATTGCGCGGGGTGGCGAAGAACTCCCACACTCTATCGAGATTTGCAGAAACGATCTGTTCTCTTCTGAGTCTGTAGATTTTCGACACGATGCAGGACACCTCCTGAAGAGTACTTCAGCCAGACTGTCAGCTCGCTCAGTGCCGTCGAATGCAATAAATACGTGACCTGATGAGCATACGCGAGCTGTTGAATGAGAGCAAGCGCACGAGCAATATCTTGAGCGGCCTGGCGACGCTGGTCTGAAGAGGCATAGTCAGAGACATAGCCCCACATGTGCTCAATGGCGTTGCGCAGGCCTCCACGTGTGGGGGGTCTGCGCAACAGTTCCACGAGCTCTTGGGAAAGCTGCGCGAAGTCTAGAGCGTTGGCGACGCGCCGCCCAAGCTCTCGGTAGATTACGGGATCGCGAGCGAGCACAGAATACTTATGCTGAGCCCACAGCTGCTGCACCGAGCGCGGCAGGGGGATGCGCCCCGACTCCTTGGTGCGATACTTTGCTCGGAGCACCTCAAACTGGCGCGCCGGAGGGTCTACGTAGTGTGCAGGCCAGGATGTGTGATCTGGGGCTATCACTAATGGCGAGTGATGCCTATAGCCGCGCAGCTCCATCTCGGCAACGAGAATGTCGTGCCGCACGGCCAAAGCATGCAAAAACTCTCTCCAGCGGAGCGTCTCAGGATGGTGCGCGTAGCCCTTCTTCCCGTGGACGCAGATCGAGACCAGGGCGTGCAGTTCCCTATGTTCTCCGAGCAAGCTGTTTCGATTAAGATATCCAGGGTGGATATCCCAGATGCGCATGAGTGCTAGGGCAGCGATGGAGAAGAAACCCTTGATGCCCACCGAACGGTGAACGCAAGCACTGCTCCGGCGGCGTCCAGCCGCACCGAGAGACTCTCTGATCGAAGGGCGACTCGCAAGGGCTCGAGGGCGCGCGCGTCGCCCGCGCGAGCGAGCGCAAAGAGCGCGGCCACGCGGCTGCGCGGATCACGATCGGTGACAAAGGGCGCAAATATCTGAACGTCATCGGGCGTCGCCCACGGGGCAAGCCCCTCAAGTGCCGCACGGCGCACCAGGGGATTCTCGTCAGAGAGAGCTTTGAGCAGAAGCTCTCGCGCTGCAGCGTGATACACGTTCGCAAACGACGCAACCCCTAAAGCGCGCACAAATGGGCTGGGATCGCTGAGCAAAAGATCGAAGAGCTGCGGCGCCGCGCGCCCCACGACGCTCAGAGTCTGAACAAGATCGTTCTCGGCAAAGATGAACAGAAACGGGAGAGCATCCCGCAGCGCGACAAGAGTCGCTTGGGTCACCTGGAGAGCAAGCTGTGCTTGGCCAAGCTCCGCGAGCGCTCGAAGCATCTCTAGCGCCAAGCTCCCGCACGCCGTAGGATCGCACTGCTGCAGATACGAGCTTTGCAGAAGAGCGAGCACGGCTTGTGTTGCCGTCGGGCCGCCGATCTGACGCAGCGCACGGAGCGCGGTTTGGCGCACTGCGGGGACGGGGTCAGTGAGCAACGCTTGTGCTAAAGCCGATACAGCTGATTGGCCAAACGAGGCGAGCGCGTTGGCCGCGGCGATGCGCGCTTGAGGAGACCACGCTGTGCGCAGCAGAACGCTTAACGGTTCGAGAGCTATCGGATCACCCAAATGCCCCAAGGCGCTGGCCGCGCCGACTTGGATCGCTTCGAGATCGGTGCTCAGGGCTGCCAACAGTTCGGGTATAGCGTTGCGAACGTCGAGAGCCCCCAAGGCGAACGCCGCCGAGCCGCGCACAAACGGGTCTTCAGTAGAATCAGCGAGCGCCCACTGCGCGAGCGAAATCGCCGCCAGTGACCCAAGCTGTGCGAGCGCTTTGAGCATAGCTGCGCGCTCGACGAGATTGAACGTCTCGCGGTCAGAGAAAGCTCCGAGGAGCGCGATCTCCGCAGAGGGCCAGACTGCTCCCGGCAAGCGTGCAGTAGACGCAGGCTCTTGAAGTGAGATCGCGGCTGCCGCAAGCGTCTCGCGCTCGCGCAAAAGATCTTTGAGAACGTCAATTTCTCTCAGAGATACGGCTGCGGCCCAGCGGATGCTGGCGACGCTGTCGTTGCGCGCAGCGTGGCGCAGGGCTTGGCTCACCTGAGGAGAGCGAAAACGAACGAGCCCTTCGGCAGCAGCGCGCCGCACAAACGATGCGTCATCGCCAAGCAGCCGCTCCGTCAACAATGGGATGGCAGAGTCGTCCCCGTAGCGCACTAAGTTTGTGACGGCGCTGAGGCGCTCGGCAGCGCTCCCTGTGCTCAGCACCTCCGAGAAGACCACGAGCGCCTCGCGCTTCAGCTCCGTCAGCTCTCGCAGCGATGGGGTCTCTTGCCCAAGGGCAGCAAAGCCTAGCGTCAGCGTCGTTATCAAAAGAGCCCACCGCGCTCGCACGGCATCTCACTTCCCTAGTTTGTTGGGATCGAAGAGATCGTTGGGCAGATCTTTCGCTTCGATCTTGGTGATCGTCAACAGCGTCTTATTTGTCTTGATGAGCTGGTTCTCGATGAGCTGCTTCTTGACGTACTCGTCCTTGTCAAGTGTAGCGTATTCTTGGTAGGTGACGTCGTTGAGCGGGTCGCCGCTGAGGGCGAAGAGCCGCGCCTTGATGGGGCGCAATGTAGCTTTGTCAGCTGTGACTGTAGCTTTCTGGAACGCGACGCTCTTATCCGTAGCTTCGAGCTCGACTTCGATACCGGGCTTGTTCCCCGGCAGTGTGACGTCTTTGCGGGATTTGATCTTATAGTCGTCCTTGAACTGAATGCCCACGGTCTCAGCGACGCTCGAGTCTCCGAAGACTTGCTGGCGCCCGCTCACCTTGAGAGGCGTGGCCAAGCCCGGCTGCCAGAAGAACGTCCCCTCAGGGGTGCTGATGTAGACTTGCCCCTTCAGGTCCTCTGGAGCGAGAAACTCGATGCGAGCATAGCGCTTCCCGTTGATCTCTTTAAAGTAGAGCTGAACGACGGCTTGTTTGGTGCCGTCAGGCCGGTCTGCCACGACTTCGACGGTCATAGTGAAAGACGTGGCTTCGATAAAGCGCGCCTTGTCGAACGCCTCTAAGAGCTGATCGTCCGCGGGTTGCGCCGCCAAGACGATCCCCAACACCGAGGCCGCCAGCGCGGCCAACAGAACGTACTGCGTGAGTCTCTTCATAGTTCCTCCTTCGAGATTACACATAGCTTAACGCTTCGACGATGTTCTGTCTTGCGGTCTTCCACGCGGGGTAGAGCGTGCCCAAGAACGTCGAGATGAGCGCCGTCAAGAACGGCACTACGGCGACGGAGAGATTGACCGCGATCCGCACGGGGACAGGATCGAGCGCCCCCGGCGGCAACCACCGAATAGGCGCATTATTGAGCCACAGCCCCAACGCTGCCCCAGCCAACACGCCCAAAACTCCGCCGAGCAGCCCCAAGATCGTCCCCTCAACCAGAAAGATACGGAAGACTTGGAGTCTGGTGGTCCCGATGGCGCGGATCGTCCCGACCTCGCGGGTGCGCTCCAGAAACGACATCGTCAAGACCTCCAAGACGCTGAAGAAGACGAGCACAAAGACCCCCATAGTCGTGAACGCGGCAAAGACGGTCCAGAACGCTCTGATAGAATCATAAAATGCCGTGAGCTTCTGCCACGGGCGCGCGTCGAGCGGGATTCCTAAAGCAGAGAGTTTGGCTTTTAGCTCTTGGGCGAATGCTTCGGCTTGGTCTAAGTCATTCAGCTGAACGATGATTCGTTCGACCCCTTGGGTGCGCAGGAGCTGCTGGGCAAACTCTAAGTTTACAATCCCGATCTGGCCCTCTTGCGTGATATTATTGTATCGAATGGTGCCGACGATCGTCGCGCTGGCGGCGTTGAACGCGCCGCTGGCTGTGCCCGTGGCGACGTTAATGATATCGCCTGGGCGGACGTTGAGCGTCTCCGCGAGCCGCCGCCCGATGAGAATCTGCGGCGTGCCATCGTTCGTCAAGGGCCGTCCGGCCACGACAATCTCGCTGTAATCTTCGATGGGATTGCCAGGGATGAGCCCGCGCCCCACCACGAGCGTGCTGCCCTTCTCGTTGCCGAT